>JADEXV010000500.1 GCA_015206945.1 Nostocales cyanobacterium LEGE 12452
TCTGCTTAAGCTGGTACCTCTACTCCCTCTATTAATATCAGTATTTCCTTGGTATAGTGCTTGTACATTTTGGATGATGAAACCACTTGGAATAAAAGTTTGAACGCGTAAAATACATCTTTTACGGTCACCACTGAATGCACTAAAGTTATCCAAGATGAGCGATAAGGTTCTACCATCCTCTCCAGCAAGCTGATCGGCAACCTTACATGCACTACCCCTAGCCGCGATTGCCCTTCCAAAAGTAATACTAGAAGAGTCATCAGCCAAAGCCTTGGTCGCAATCACGTTGAGTCCAAGAATTGTAGATATAGACAGTAATACACCAAATTGTTTAAAGTTCATATTGATTGTACCTATGTTGCTAGAGTTGTTTTTTGCTGAAAAATGCATTCAGAAGCCAGAAGGTAGCAGGTATGAAGGCAATTTTGCTTTAATCCCACCCTCAAAAGCATGAGATTGAAGCAAGGATTGTTTGTGTCTGGTGTTACATATCTCGACGACACAAATTTGTTCTAGTAGTGGGCAATCACCCACAACTAAAGTTTTGATTGATACTTACAGGCTTCTGCCTTCTTCAATTGTGGGAAATCCGTTTCAAGTATGCTTTGACAATTTCTGCTCAATCAGAAAATGAAGCATAACTGTGTATAGCTGGAGTTAACAGAAAGAAGATGGACATCAAGTTGCAAAATGTATTCTTGCTGTACGTCCATGTGGGGAAGATCATATATTTGTCTCAGTCAGAAAATATGTGTTCTTGATCACACACATATTGTGTTTCCGAACACAGCCAATTTCAAAATAGTAGTATGGAAGTAGTATGAAGGAGCAGTACTCCAAAGTTAGGTGCTAAAAATTAGGGGTATAAATCACCGATTTAATAGTGCGATACCGATAGCGCAGCGTTAGTGAGTCGTCGAGCATCATAGCCCGCCGCAGATATCGCAGTGAAATAGCTGTTTTTATTGAGAATCTATATATAAGTTGCTGAAATTCTAGTTGTAGGCTGGGAAAGAGGTAATTGGGAGTGTCTTAAAAACCCTGCATGAAGATCCAAACTACTCCCGCTGCTGTTAGAGGTACGCTTAGGTTATCTGTGCCGTGGGGCGAGACTGCCTCTGCAAGGGTTGCGAAAGTAGCAGTTACCACCGCCGTCAACAAGGTCCATCCTAAACTTAAAGGCGTTGCTAGGGGACTTATAAAAGAACCAGGTAGCAGTAACAGCACTAAGAAAATCACTACTGTACTCGCTATAAACATTGCTGCTGAACCTTCCCAGGAACGCACAGAACTTCCCACTTGGTATTTATGTTGCCCAAAACGTTTACCGATTAATGCTGCTAGTGCGTCACCCCAGGTCATCGCCATTATCCCAGCTACGGCGATCGCAACGCTATCTACTGGCCCATCTGGTCGCCACAGTAGCCCGAACAGCAGTGTCACTGAGATAGCGAAATAAACCGTACCAGGTGAGCTATCCTGGGTATCCATTGCGCCGATAATTCGGTAGCGGTAAAATAAGTAGTTCAGTCCGATAAAGGTAGCAAAAGGTATAATTCCGATTTCCCAATTCTTAAACAGTAGCAGGACGCCGAAAAC
>JADEXV010000501.1 GCA_015206945.1 Nostocales cyanobacterium LEGE 12452
TTCGAAATCTTTCACTGCTGGTTACCTGAATGGAATTATCTCCTCCGACGTTAAAATTTGTAAGTCCCCGATTTTGACTTTGAACAGGAATAGTTCTGGCTTGATACTCGTTCCCGTCGCCAGGACTAAAAAGCGGAGCGGAGACTAAATTAGGTCACCTTATCCATCCGACCTATCCATACGTTCCCGACTTTTTTGCTATACATTGTCTCGTCGCGACCTTCAAGTACGACTTTCTCTTCGATGAAACCCTCTCTTTGGAGATTGTTAATTTCATCTAGCTCTTCAATCTGCTTAAAGCACAAATCTTCATCATCGTGCACTTGCCAAGTGAATAGTTGCAACTCTGGAATGCTTTTTACCCAACTGAGGGGCAGCGGCTTATTTTTTGAACTCTTTCTGTAATAGTCGTCCCTGGCTCCGTCAAAACTATCAACCTTTGCGCACACCACCTCGCTTCTGATAGTGTTCGGATAGTTCAGCCAGATTTGAAGGTCGTATGGAATCTTCCGGTGATCAAAAATCTCTTGCCAAAGATTATGGATCAGGACCAGCTTTTGGATTATTAAACGAAAATACCAATCTGGTGGTACCCGTCCAGTTACCCGCGTGAAAGGATCAATTCTTATTTTGACATATTCTTCCCCCTTGACTTCGAAGTAGCTTAGATCAGGCATTTTGTTGGCCTCGAACCATCGATCGATTTCCTTTATCTTCCTCTTCCAGCCCCTGATTTTCTTTTTGTTGGTAAGGCTCATTTCTCGTACTCCTCTCGTGCCTCAACCTTCTTTTTGATGTGTTGCAAAACCCGGTTGTGAATTTTGTGCACAATAAAGTCACTCCACATTGTCCAGTAAAACCCAGGCAGAATTTTGTTGACATACCAGGTAGTTCCTTCCAATAAAGTATGACCATCCCGAAGCTTTGTAAGCTTAAACTGTCCTTCCTTAGAAATCCAATAGCCATGGAGGTGATTAGGGCGTACATCATGGAAGCTCAGTTCTTTCATGGGGGCTGGTTGTTCCTCAACAGAAAACTTCAACAGTCTAGGCTCATCCCAAACAGTGATAGGCTCCACAAAACTTCCCGTTGAAAAATTACATCTCCTAACAGCTCCAACACCGCTTCCTTTGATCGTTGCGTCAATCGGATAAGCAATGCCGGTCTTGAAGATGAACTCAGTCGGCTCACCTAATCTTGGAAATGTGATGACATTTTCCCAGACTTTTTCCGGCGTAGCGTTTATTTTGACAGAGCTTGTTACCGACCTTAAATCATCGTCCTTGACGGCTTTTCCTTCAAATGCCATCAATGCGGGAACGGATAATAGCAGAAGAGTACCGGCAGCCCGGGTGCTATTATCAGACATGCTCGTAAGAAAGACTCGTGCAACCAAGTAACCCAGGTAGGTAAGCAGTAGACCTATCGGCGCCGCCATTACCAGGCATATGAAACCTTCCCAGGCGAAGAGCAGCAGCCCAATGCAGAAAATTAGCAAAGTCAGATATGCATTATTTCGGATCTTTTTATCCGGCTCCTGCTTTTTATAGCCATATATCTGTGTGGAAGTCGCTCCAATGACAACAGGGAGCCATAGGAAC
>JADEXV010000291.1 GCA_015206945.1 Nostocales cyanobacterium LEGE 12452
CTGCCCCCCATCCCCCGATCGCTTGCCTCTGGGTGGGCAATGCAATAGATCAAGTACATGGGAACCGTCATGCTCACATCTTTATCCTCTACGTTGTACCAGAACATCGGCGACGGGGTATTGGTACAGCCTTGATGCGATATGTGGAAAATTGGGCTATTCAAAGAGGCGATCGCCAAATTGGACTGCAAGTTTTTCAATCAAACAAACCCGCATTGAATCTTTATAATCAGTTAGGTTATCAAACCCAATCCATCTGGATGGTAAAATTCCTGAGTGCAGAAAAATAAACTCAAGGATAGCGATAACATACTGTAGCGTCTGAGTTATGGAGGCTCTCGTTTGGATAAAACTCAACGAGGAAGAAAGGAAAATGTATAAGAACCCAACTAATATATATAAAGCTTTAACTTATTGGCGCGGGGGATTATGTGTTAATCCCTTTTCGGGATTGAAATCAAATTATGTATGACGAAGACGATCTAAGCCTACTCGATATTGAGGAGGAGCTAGAAAGCCCCTTAGATAAAATAGAGCCGCTAACTGCCGAATCAGTTGTGGCAAAGCCAGATCCAGAAGTGATGCTAGCCTTGCTGGAAAATCCCCAGCCCCAGCAAAGAATGTTAGCAGCACGCGCTTTTTGTGATATAGAAGATGCCCGTGCGACCCCCCATCTGATTCGCCTGTTAACTGATACCTGTCCCTTAGTGCGGGTAAGTGCAGCTTATGCCATCGGACGCAATCCCAGTTTAGAAGCAGTGAGTCCCTTAATTGCTCAACTAAACAGTGATTGGAATGGCTATGTGCGTAAAGGTGTAGTTTGGGCTTTAGGAAACTGTCGCGATCGCCGTTCTTTAGCACCTTTAGCAAACGCTCTCAGAACCGACATTTCCGCAGTGCGTTTGTGGGCTGCTAGTGCCTTAGCACAGATGGCAGAAGTCGGTTATGAAGCAGTGATAGGAGCAATACCACCATTAATCGAAGCCTTAGTCCAAGATCCCGTAGCAGCGGTGCGAAGTAACAGTGCTTGGGCAATTGGTCAACTGTGCCGCGAATTGCCTTCTAATGTAGTTTATGCCACAGCGATCGATGCCCTAATTCAAGCCTTTGCCGAAGACCAAGATTTGGGAGTCCGGGAAGACGCCAAAGCCTCACTGTTAGGAGTGGGCGATCCCCGTGGCTTACAGCTAATTGAAACCTTGGAACAAGAAGGGTGGTTTTGAGTGCTGAGTGCTGAGTGCTGAGTTAGGAGTTAGGAGTTTTCTTTTGTCCCCTTGTCTCCTGCTCTTCTGCTTTTACTGTCCTTCAGCTACAGGTTTGACCAAATTTAAGTCATAAGGGCGCTCAGTATCATCCTCACCCAAATATTCACCATTTTGAATTTCCAGAATAATTAGCGGGATATGTCCAGGATTTTCTACCTTATGTAGGGTAGCTGCGGGGACATAAGTTGATTCGTTCCGATTCAGTAATATTTCCGCATCCCCACAAGTCACCTTTGCTACACCGGAAACCACAACCCAATGTTCATTGCGGTGATAATGAATTTGTGGTTTAATGCCGTGCCTGGGCTTGATTTCCACACGACTAATTCTATATGTTTCTCCCTCCTCGATTACCTCTACCTCACCCCAATATCGTGTACCTGAATGTGGAGACAATTCGTTGATATTTGACTGAGTATTATTTTCATTGGGAGTCATAATAAATTTTTCAACCAGATAAGTATTAGTATTTATCAGTAATTTACCGTAAACGAGATAAACCTGGGTAGGGAGATGAAGTCACAACGTCTTGATGACAACTGCTCTAACTTTACTTAAGGCAACAGATTCTATCCGTGAATTTTTAAATGTTTGAATACGTGAATTGTTCACTCCCCCGTATACTGAATCCGATAAATTCGATTATTAGCTTCTTCTGTTAGTAGTAGACTACCATCTGGCAACACAAGTAAACCTACAGGTCGTCCCCAAGTGGTTGGTACAGAAGGATTTAGCAAAAATCCTGTGAGAAAGTCTTCGTAGTAGCCAAGCGATCGCCCCTTAGCATCGAAGGGAACAAATACAATTTTATAACCAGTGCCGCGATCGCGGTTCCAAGAACCACGAAAAGCCGCAAAAGCACCGTTCTGGTATTTTTTCGGAAACGTTTTACCATCATAAAACTGCAAACCCAATGCTGCGGAGTGCGCCTGGAACAGTACATCTGGCGTTTGAGTCCCGGCTACTAAATCAGGACGTTTACTTTTGTCATCCGTCTTTTGCCGCGGATCGAGGTTGTTTGGCGTTAGATAAGCATAGGGCCAGCCGTAGAATGCCCCCTGTTTAACACGTGTCAGATAGTCTGGCACCAAATCATCACCAATTCCATCCCGTTCGTTAACAGTGGTATAAAGTTCCTTCGTTATAGGGTGAAAGTCTAAACCAACAGGGTTACGCAAGCCGGAAGCGAAAGTTTGCTGCTGGGAACCATCTAAATTCATCACCTGTATCGAAGCTCGTGGTAAGGGTTCCTCGTCTACATTGGTTCCCGATCCAACTGAAATATATAATTTATTGCGATCGGGTGAGACAACGACATTACGCGTCCAATGATTGTTATAACCTTGAGCAGGCAAATCGGCAATTTTTTCTCCTTTACCTGTAATCTGGTTTTGACCTTGAGTATAGGGAAAACGCACCACAGCATCTGTGTTTCCCAGAAAAAAGGAATTACCTGCAAAAGCCATACCAAAGGGTCTATTGAGTCCGTTGTCACTACCAGCAAAGGTTTCTCTAACATCAGCTACACCATCGCCATTGCTGTCACGCAACAAACGAATGCGGTTTTGCCCGGTTTCAGTCACTAAGACATCACCCCTGGGGGTTAAAGCTAGCCAGCGTGGGGCATCTAAACCTTCAGCAAAGACATTTACTGTGAAGCCTTGTGGTACGCGCAGCACCGGATTTTCTGGAATGGGCACAACCTCAGGCCGCTTCGAGGCGCTGTCTGTTGCGAAGGGTGCTGGTAAATTCTTCAGATTGATTCGGATGGGTGTAGGTGAAAGTGCTTCAGTACGGACAATATTTTTTGGCTGTGTAGGATTCTGTGTCAGTTGGGCAGAAGGTACAGATTTTTGAGGTGTAGGATTATCTGAGTTAGCGCGAGTCTGGTTACAGGCTGCTGCCAAAGTCATTAAAAAAACTGGCAACAAAAAACGCGCAATAACTTTCATGGTGGTAGACACGATACACAATGTTTCTACTCTAAACTTGAGGCTTAATAATTGTCGCCAGTCAAAAGTTTGATTTTTCTTAGTGAGTCAACCTAATTAACAATTCAAAAATAAAGCATTAGTACGGCAAGACTAGTACGGCAAGGCGAAATTAAAAATTAAAAATTAAAAATGAATACAGCATAAGGGTTTCGTTGATTTGGAATGATTGGTTTATTTCCGGCGTGTTGTACTAGTAACTAGATTCTATTCCCAATACCAATGCCCAATGCTTAATACTTCTCTACGAGATGGCTACGCCAACGACTTCTCTACGAGACGCTACGCGAACGCGGTAGTTGAATCTCGACTTCGCTCGATTTCCGCGCAGCGATGCACTGAGCTTGTCGAAGTGTCGAAACTCAGTACAAGTGCCCAATGCCCAATATTTACACATACAAACATTTGTTAGTGAAAAAAAAATTTTTCAAATTCTGCTGCTGGTAAGGGACGACTAAATAGAAAACCTTGCATAGAGTTACATTTATGTTGGCGTAAAAAACCTAGTTCTGCTTCTGTCTCTACACCTTCAGCTACTACATCTAGATTAAGATTATGAGCCATCTGAATTAATGCCTTAGCGATGGCTGACTTTTGTGAATCGTTAGCAACATTATGGATAAAATAACGGTCTATTTTTAATGTATTAATTGGTAAGTTTTTTAGATAAATCAAAGAAGAATAGCCCGTACCAAAATCATCGATCGCAATTTTTACGCCTAAAGATTGCAATTTGCTCATAGTAGCGATCGCACTATTTACATCTTGCATAATCATACTTTCAGTGAGTTCTAGTTCTAAGTCATCTGGTTCTAAATTATTGACAGATATAAAATTGACTACATTATGAATGAAATCTGGCTGATTAAATTCAATTACTGACAGATTTACAGCAACCATTAATGAATTAATTCCAGCATTACGCCAGCTTTTAATTTGTTTGCATACCCTTTTTAATACCCATTTACCAATCGGAATAATTAAACCTGTAGACTCTGCTAACGGAATAAATTCTGTTGGATAAATCATTCCTAATTCTGGGCTTTGCCAGCGCAATAAACTTTCGGCACCTACTATTTTTCCAGATGCAATATCGACTATTGGTTGATAATAAATTTCAAATTCTTGAAAATTATATTGTTTTATAGCTCGGTGTAAGCTAATTTCTAACAACTGCATTTTTGGAGACAAGCTCTTAATGACAGTCTGAGGGGATAAATACCTTTTTAAAGTAGCGTACTTTTCCAATCTGTTCATGATGGCACTCAATAACTCAGATCGAGTGAATGGCTTAGTTATATAGTCATCTGCACCCATATCCATACCTTGACGGAAGTCAGATTTAGCAGATTTGGCAGTGAGAAAGATGAAGGGAATTGTTGCCGTAGATGCTTCTTGACGTAATGTTGTTAGTACGCCATAACCGTCAATTTCTGGCATCATCATATCACAAAGAATTAAATCAGGAACTTCGGAGATAGCCAAATGTATCCCGATTCTGCCATTAGCCGCAGCAATAGTTTCAAAATCCTCAGCTTCTAGCAAATCTAAAATGTTTTCACGGACTGCTTCTTCATCTTCTATTATTAAGATTTTTGGCATAAGTTACCTCTTATTTATATTTTGTTATTTAATCGCACATTACAGCAATATTTATGACATTTGTCATTTAATAAATATTTTACCTTTGTATATATTTTCACACTTTTTAAATTGCCATTTTTAATGCAGCGCCTAATATATTAACATCATTTATAATGTGATAAAATACTTCAAAAAAATATATTATATATCCTTTTAAAATAGCAATTTGTAAATTTTCAATTTTAAATACAGTTTGTCTATCTTGGCCAAGTAAATTAAACTTGAAAATGCCATAATCTGGGAAATATTTAATTGCATTTGAAAACAAGTTAGTCAAAATATGTGCCAGCAGTTTTTCAGCGATGCAGCAGGTTACAAATTTATATTGACTGGTGAAAAAAATCAAGCGCCGATAGCCCAGATTCATCTGTATTTGTTCTGGCGATTGTCGGCTATGTTCAACCAAATTGAAAGATATTGGTTTATACTCTAATTTTTCCACTTTTAACTGGCCGATAATCAACACATCATTCAACATTTCAGTCATGATTATGTGATATTTGTGCGTATTGGTCTGCATTATCCTATTAGACTTACGATAGAAGCCCAAATCTTCCTCATAAACTTCAATGAAGTGAGTGTATTTGCAGCTCGTAGCTTTACGTACTATAGCGTGTGCTAGTAACCATTGGGACTTGAGTAATTGTCTCTCAATGAGAATATGATGTTCTACCTTAAAGAAACCAATACTAGCATTACCTTTACTTTTCTCTGTTTTTTGTGCCATTGCTTGACAGATACAGATACTTTCAGGAGTAATATTACCGACAATATTACCTTGCTTACTTCCAATTAGCAGTAGTTCCAACTGCTGCGATGACAACCGTGATAACACTGAGACTATCTCCGAAAATTCTGACACGTTCAATGTCATGACTAAGGTATGCATAACTTCAAAAGTATTGGCTGTTTTCAAGCTATTTCCAGAAGCTACAAACAGTACCATATCATTCTTGGTGAAGTTCCCTACTAGCTGCGAAGATGAAAAAACAAGATACTTTTACCCCGTGCTATATCAGTGCGTAAGCGTAGCCCATTGTAGAAATGACATCACTCTAATAGTGATGTTTTTAATACAATCTTCAGCGGCAAACAGCCAATTCTTAACTCTAAGCTTTGTAGCCCGACGATCTGAGGTAAAGCTTGCATAGATTTTAACGATAGCTATCAGCAAACTCTAGTTATCTAAAGTCAGTTATCTTAGTATTTTCCAATATTTTGACGATAAAAAAGTAGTAATATTTTGGATACAAACACTACAAAAAGTGTGTTAAGAATTACAAACTAGCTTATATCCAGCTAGTTGGGTATTGACCATTAGGCAAAACAGTTCCGGGTTCCATTAGCGGTAGCGGGGCATTTAGCCCGTTCCGAGTATTGAGTAAAGAAGTGAGATTAGTTACTCAGTACTCAGCACGGGCTAAACGCCTTGCTAACGCTAAAATTACTCAGCACTATTAGACCTGACTTGAAAATAAGGCAGGAGGAAAAGACATTTTCATTGTTCTTTGTGAGCACAGCTCATGAAGTCTCTTGCAAAAATATATTGAAGGGTATGGAGAAGAGGAAAAGGGGAAAAACTTGTTGCAAGTTTTCACTCAAGTCACATTGTCTCCCCTGCTCCCCACCCTTCTGACTCTTCACAAAGGACGCAACTGCACCCGCCGTTCGCCATAACGTAATAGCCTTTCTATAGTTACGAGTCGATTTTCCCAAACTTTGACTTGATAAGAATTCGACTTAATTTCTTGACTCATCAATACCCGAAATTGAGACTGGAACCGAGTTAGAGATGCTCTTGCTACGAGTAACTTACTAGTAGAAGGTGAAGCAGCAAGCTGATTTAAAGCACTGCGTAAAACTTCTGCCTGGTTGTTAAAATCTGAAATTTTCTGAGATGGCCTTTGTCGTTGGTCATTTTGGAAAACAAATTTCCATTCCCGTTGTAGGGCGGTGTAACGGATGGCGGCAGTTTGAAAAGGCTGGCGGTGAGGAATCGGTTCACTTGTTGTGGATTGAATCCTACCTTGGGTGCTACTAAAGATTTTTTGGAGATCGTTGCTAAAATTTTCTGCGGCAAATAGTGCATAACCACTAACTGGCAAGTCCCTTACCAACTGGAGTTGATCAAATGCCCCGATTGTTGGCAAAGAAAGTAAGCGAATTCCTGGCACCAACAAGGTAGCTCCTAATTGTTTAGAGGCAATCCAGGGTTGGGCCAATCTTTGAAACCGAGAAGTATCGAGAGCATAAGTCATGGGAACAATTAAATCTACATCCCCCTGCCTTGCCCAAGTTTCCCAATTTTGTTGAATTTTTTGAATCCGCTCTTGTTCTGGCAAAGGAAATACTGCAACCGACAAAATCAAATTCGGTTGCTTTTGTCGCAATTGCTGTGATATTTGGGCAACAAAGCTATCAACTTGCTCGGTGCGAAATGTTGTCCATTTTTGCCACAAGTCTGCTTGGCTAGGAGAAATATTCACTGGATCTACACCAGTAAGTTTTTGAAATTGCGCTCTTGCAGCTTTCCCATAGCCATAAGTTCGGCCTGCTGATGGGTCTTGGAAAGGGTAGCGAATGTAGTCTAGCTGTAAACCATCGACCTTATATTTAGTGACAATTTCCTCATAAAGCTTGAGCAAGTATTGCCGCACTTCGGGGTTGGCTGGATCGAAGAATGGCTTGGTCTGACCAACGGGAATCATATTGCCTAAATTATCGTAGTTTGCCCAATCGGGATGAGCCGCCAGTACTGGCCCTGGATAATTAGGATTAAGGTTGAGAATTTCATTATGACGTTGATTGCCAGCAGCAAAAGTCCACACCCAAGCGTGTAATTCCATGTCTCGCTCATGGGCTAGTTTCACCGCTTCTTCTAGTGGGTTCCACCCACGAATTAATGGGTTTTGTTCTTTTGCGACTTGGCTGGGATAAATTGTATAGCCAGCGTTAACAGTTTCAAAAAAGACAGTATTAATCCCAGCTTGGGCGAGGCGATCAAAAATCTGTGCCAGTCCTGCCTTACTACCAGCGCGAACAATCGTCCCCCGATCTAACCAAACTGCGCGAATTTCTGGTTGAGCTAGTTTCCGATCGACAGGGAACTGCTGCCACAAAGTCGTTTTAGCGAGCAGCCACTGCTGACGAGCCAAAGCGTAGTTTTTTTGAGCAATCAATTGGGGTAAATTTTTGGCAATTAGCCTTACTTGTGCTAAAGCTTGGTCTTTACTTATGGCTAGCACCCCCAGTTTGGTTGAGGCTAATTGTATTGGCTGTTCTTTGACAGACTGAGGGGTGTTTAAATGCCTAGAAAACTGCTTTTCCCCAGATATTGTTTCGCCAACATTAGCTGCATCAGCTAACACCGCTAAATGAGCGCTTTCCACTCGACCAATCAGATTTTCTAGCTCTTGCTGGAGAGCGATCGCTTGGTTGTTATCAATCGGCTCATTGGAGTTGGGTGCAACATCCAAACGCACTGCTTGTTCTAATTGGTCAATAGCCTCCTGAGAACTTGGGGGTTTGACCATAGGCAGCGGTCTACCTATGGGAGCAGTCGCAGTTTTAGGAGGAGTCAAT
>JADEXV010000292.1 GCA_015206945.1 Nostocales cyanobacterium LEGE 12452
GTAGATTTTATGGTGTCGGTAAGCATGAACCCTGTCATTCCAATTCTAGAAATTCAGAGCAAACGCGGGCAGATCCGCGCCTCCTATTCTTCTAGAATGACTGGTATTTTATTTTCTTGCAAGTCCCTTATAGAGAACGAATGCTTATGTTTATTACTGTCACCAAACCGCCTAAAAAGGGGTGCTATTTATTACATGGCATCCAAGGCTCTCAAAGCATTGTAGAGGCTTAGGCAATGATTGAAATGAAAGTCGCTGGCATCGCATTAGATGCCATAACCCGCAGCCCAATTGTCCTTTTGAAAGATTCTTCAGATCGGCGGGCTTTGCCAATTTATATTGGTCAGGAGCAGGCTAGGGCAATTATGGGCGCACTGGAGAATCAGAAGCCTCCCAGACCCTTAACTCATGACCTGATTGTGAATATTCTAGAGACTTGGAACATGACTCTCGAAAAGGTCATTATTCATTCCCTGCAAAAGGATACATTTTATGCAGCTTTAATTGTCCAGCAAGGCGAAGTCAAAAAAGAAATTGACGCGCGTCCTAGCGATGCGATCGCTATTGCCCTCCGTACAAATACTCCCATTTGGGTAATGGAAGAAGTCATTGCCGATGCTTCTATCCCTGTTGATCGCGATGCAGATGAAGCCGAACAGCAAGCCTTCCGTGAATTTATTTCCAATCTCCGTCCCGAAGATTTGATCAAGCGGTTTGGTAATGACGACAGCTAAATTAAAGTTATGAGTTATGAGTTAGGGGTTATGAGTTATTTTGCTTCAACTCCTAACTTGTAAGCAAAAAAAAATTATGAGTTAAGAGTTATGATTTACTTCCTTCAACTCCTAACTTATAACTACTAACTCCTAACTCTTTGTTAAAAATGCAATACCGACGCTTTGGAAAAACGAATCTGCGCCTCTCGGTTTTTTCCTTGGGGACGATGCGCTACCTGGCTGATTTTGAAAATGCTCACCAGACTATCGAACAAGCCTTAGCGCTAGGAATTAATCATCTAGAAACTGCCAGAGGTTACGGCAAAAGTGAGGAGTATCTTGGTAGGGCGCTAAAAGCTGGGTTGTCAGTACCTCGAACGAGGCTTTATATCACTACCAAAATCTCAGCCACAGCAGATGCTGACACCATGCGTCGGTGCATCGACGAATCTCTAGAACGATTACAGCTAGATTATTTAGATTGCTTAGGCGTTCATGGTTTGAACACCTGGCAACATTTGGAGTGGGTGCAAGCCAAAAATGGCTGTATGCAAGCCGTGGAGGAAGCTGTTGCTGATGGTCGAGTGCGACACGTTGGGTTTTCCAGCCACGGATCATTAGAGGTAATTCAGGCTGCAATAAATACAGATATTTTTGAATTTGTCAATCTGCATTATTACTATTTTTTTCAACGGCACGCACCAGCGATTCAACTAGCTGCCGAAAAGGACATGGGGATTTTTATAATTTCCCCTGCTGACAAGGGAGGACGCCTCTACACGCCACCTCAAACCTTAAAAGACTTATGTTATCCGTATTCACCCTTAGAACTAAGCTATCGATTCTTACTTGCTGATAGCCGTATTAATACTTTGAGTATAGGGCCAGCAAACCCAGATGAATTAAGGGAACCTTTGCGAATTGCTGACGATGATGGAGAGTTAACATCAGCAGAATTTTCTGCTTTTGAGCGGTTAGAAAATCACCAAAAAATTGCTTTGGAAACTGATAATTGTAGCCAGTGTTATGCTTGTTTGCCCTGTCCAGAAAATATCAATATTCCAGAAATATTGCGGTTACGTAATCTTGCCGTGGCATACGAGATGAAAGATTATGGCCAATATCGTTACGGAATGTTTGAAAATGCAGGTCACTGGTTCCCTGGAATGAAAAGCAACCGTTGTACAGAATGTGGTGATTGTTTGCCTCGCTGTCCAGAAAAGTTAGATATTCCAGCTTTGTTAAAAGATACTCACGAAAGATTAAGTGGGAAAGCACGTCGGAGATTGTGGGGTTGACACTCTCCGGTCTAAAGACTTACTGTGTACACACAAGTCGGAAAACCTCATGCACATTGGCTTGAATCTGGTAGGGTGCGTTATAGACATTAGTTTTAATGCACCGAAAATCAGAGACTCTGTACAGTCGGTGTGCAACGGGATTGTTAGACCGTACCTCAGCGATCGCTGCCAACTGACGCTCCTATCTTCATTTTATCCAACCTGTTTGGGACGAACTTCAAATTCAGAACGCGCACGGAAGAAACAAACATCAAACTCAAAAAAGAAATTAGCTTGTCCCAAGATTAAAGGCACATTGGGTGTTTGTGTCCAAGCAAATGCAAGATTAATGGTGGGGAATGAACTGACTTGAGCATCAACAACGACTGCACGAGCTTCAAATCGAGCCAAGTTCCCTGTCAATAGAACTGAGAGAGTTTCATCCTCCCAAATTAAGCCCAGTTGTAAACCCAACTCATAGGGCAAAACATTAACGCTTGCACCTGTATCCAATAAACCTTCAGTGTTCAGAGATTGACCATTAAGACTGAGCCTCAAAGGTATGTAGGGCATTTGATCAACCATGCCAAGGCTACTATCAATGATTTTGTAGGGAAATTTTTGAGTGTCAACCATTCTTCTCTTGCTGCTTTGTCGCCAGAAGATTCATCAAGACATTGGCAGCCTCAGAACAATTGTACGGCGACCAGACTGGATACTCCCGGTTCGCAACAAAGAAGTTTGCATCTTCTTCCTTGATCAGTTCTGTGGCAAGGAACTGCATTAGCCGAAGCTTGTCAATTTTTGGAAGTTCTTGGATTTGTGACATGAGTTCAGCTAATGGCATTTGAGAATCTCCTCGTCTGAGGACTGGTGGAAGGAAGCGATCGCCCTCTCATTTTAGCCTTGCGATCGCATCCACGGTTGCAGCTTAAAGTGCAATCTGGCTTCTGGTTAGTACTGCCGAAAAGTGATGCTGGGTTTCCTGTTGTCAACCTAGCCTACGGCGATAGCCCTACTTTGAAACCCTAACTAAACCACGGGGTTTACCACGGACTTTGCTGAGTTTGCCCATTGGCGGAGATGAAGCTTCATTGCCCGTTGGCGAAGATGGAGCTCCCTTCCGTTGCACTGTGCCCTTGATCATATCCTCATCGACCTTTGTTTGCATAATCTCAAAGCTCTTGAGCAGCCAGTAGAAGGAGAATGCCCAGATGCCTATCCACTCCAACCACAAGACTGTGTAATCTGTCTTTGTAAGAAGACACACAAATAAACCAAGCAGCAGCGAGACCGGCATAACCCACCTAGCCCACTGAAAGATGTTTCTCCAAAACGTCTGTTTCTTTTTATCTTCTATGACATCGACGCTATCCATCGCTGTGAAGATGTTGACCAAGATGAGCATCAGGAAGAAGATAGAAGCTGCTATGAAATGGAGCCTAATATCCTGCCCCAAGAACTTAATCTCAAGGTTCAGTAATTTACTACCGTCGAAAACCTCGTTTTTGCATAACGGCATCTGCTTTTCGGGCCACCCCATCGGGAAGAAGGCAACACAAGCAAGACTTATGCCGGAAACGTTGAGCAACCAGTCCTCCAATTTGCCGAAACCCTTGTATATAAGCAGGCAAAGGCTGAGTGCGACAAGAATACCCACAAAGATATCTCGGTAGACTCCAGCAAACGCTGTACACATGGTCTCGGCATTAACTCCGGCATGATAATAAGCGCTAAGGGAGTGCTGTATTTCTAGCGGAGATGAAAGCCAAAATAACTTGGCATTCCCACCGAACACGAGCAGCAATGGAAATATAAGGCTAAGAATACCCATACACCAGCGGAGCATAGAGTAAGAGCTTAGGATATGCTTGTCCAGTTCTGGGGGATCAGTGATTTGTTTGACGGTTGGTATTTTTACCATAAATTCTTAAAAGACCTCATAATTCTAGATGTGTACCAGGAAATTACTTTATGCCCGTCATTTCAGAAGGATCTTGATAATCTTCAGTGCCTCTTTGCTTGATTAAACTATCTACAACATTTGTCTAAGTAGGTAGGCACAATTAAACCGAACTGTGTAAACTAACCACGATGATTTACACGCATGTACTTAATAGGGGTGGTAAAGCTGTTCGTAGTCCTCTTGATTAAAACTACTGGCAGCATATATTTTGCATGAATTTTGAACACCTAAAATGGTAAAAAGTTAACACCCTAGTGCGTTAGCCTACGGAATAACAACTAGTTTTTAGGTTTTAACTTCGGGGTTGTCAGCGAACATTCTTAGAAAAATGTAAAATTAATAAAGATTTAATAGAGTCAGGAAGATCCGCCCAAGCTGGGGTATCTCGCGGCAAGAAAAATGAAGATTAAAAAAAAAGAAATATCCTGCGCCAATCACTGACGGTTTTCCGCTACAGTGGACGGGCTGTCAGCTTAGTATGGACTACTAGCCGATCGCTTACTATTTTTCTGGCGAGTTTAACTTTGGTGGCTGGTCTTTTACCGGCGGCGATATCCTACATCAGTAAGTTAATTGTGGATGCAGTGGTATTTGCATCTCAAGTTAACTCACAAAATAACGGTTTTGTCAATATTTATCCGTCTCTATTTTATGTAGGATTAGAAGCGATCGCTGTAATTTTACTAGCAGGGAGTCAGCGGGGAATCACTATTTGTCAGTCATTATTGCGGGCGCTAATGGGTCAGCGAGTGAATGTACTCATCTTAGAAAAGGCGCTGACACTGGATCTTAGGCAGTTTGAAGACTCAGAATTTTATGACAAATTGACCAATGCCCGGCGAGAAGCATCAGTTCGTCCCCTTTCCCTAGTAAACCGCACCTTTGGGTTGGTGCAAAATGGTCTTTCCCTGTTCACCTACGGTATTTTGCTAGTAAATTTCTCAGCTTGGGCAGTGGTGGTGCTGGTTTTGGCAGCTATGCCTGTATTTATTTCTGAAACAAAGTTTGCTGGAGAAGGCTTTCGCTTGTTTAGTTGGCGTGCAGCAGAAACTCGTCAACAGCACTACTTAGAAAATCTGCTAGCAAGAGAAGATTTTGTCACAGAAGTCAAACTCTATCAGTTGGGAGAGATGCTGCTAGGACGTTATCGCAGCCTATTTGAACAACTCTATGGTGAAGACCGCGATTTGACTCTGCGGCGAGGATTGTGGGGCTATCTCCTGGGTTTAGTCAGTACTGGTGCTTTTTACCTAGCTTATGCTTGGATTGTGCTGGAAACAGTGTTAGGTAAGATTTCCTTGGGAGATATGACAATGTATCTCACTGTGTTTCGCCAAGGACAATCTACTTTTTCCAATGCCCTCACTTCTATTGGAGGGATGTATGAAGACAACCTATATCTATCAAATCTCTACGATTTCCTCGAAGAAGAAGTACCAAAATCTTGGGGTAAGGCAACCATTGGTTTAAATCCCCAAGATGGTATCCGTTTTGAGAACGTCTCATTTACTTATCCGGGAAGTTCCAAGCCAGCATTGAGAAACATTTCGCTGCATCTCAAACCCAGAGAGAAACTGGCAATTGTGGGTGAAAACGGTTCTGGAAAGACTACCTTAATCAAACTACTTACCCGACTCTACACGCCAGACTCTGGGCGAATTTTCTTAGATGGCTTGGACTTGCAAGAATGGGATGTGGATGTATTGCGGCGTCGGATTGGTGTGATTTTTCAGAACTTTGTCCGCTACCAGTTTACGGTGGGGGAAAATATTGGCGTGGGCGATGTAGAACATCTTGAAAACAAAACCCTTTGGAAAACTGCTGCTGAAAAAGGCATGGCCCAATCTTTTATTGAGCAATTACCCCAAAGCTTTCAGACTCAACTTGGTCGTTGGTTTAAGGGAGGACAAGAACTTTCTGGGGGACAGTGGCAAAAAATTGCTCTTTCTCGTGCTTTTATGCGATCGCAAGCAGATATCTTGGTGTTAGATGAACCAACATCAGCAATAGATGCCCAAGCTGAGTTTGAGATTTTCAATCATTTTCGCGCTATTACTCAAAATCAGATGGTACTTTTGATTTCCCATCGCTTCTCAACGGTACGAATGGCTGACAAAATACTAGTTATAGAAAACGGGGAAGTTATAGAACAAGGAACTCACGAAGAACTGTTACAGCTAGGAGGACGTTATGCCAAGTTGTTTCTCTTACAAGCCGCTGGTTATCAATAGGAAAAGAAGCTAGTAGACTGTGTGAATTGAGATAGCGATGCCTAGGTTGGGCTGCGCCTACGCTCACTTTGTAGAAAGCACATCGCAATTCTATTCAACCACGTTAAACTGTTTGGTAAACATGGGTCACTAGATGCTCCGTATTGTTAAACATTGCTACCCGATCAAATTATGCAAATAACAAAACAGCAATACTATACCCCAGAGGAATATTTAGAGCTAGAAGAAGCTGCTGACTATAAAAATGAATACATTGACGGGCAAATAATTCCTATAGCGGGTGGAACAATAAATCACAATCGGATAGCTGGTAATTTCTATGCTGTGTTAAACTTCGCGTTCAGACAAGAAGAATACGAAGTGTTTAATAGCGATATGCGTCTGTGGATACACCAAAGGCGTATTTACACATATCCAGATGTGACAGTAATAGCCGGGGAACCAGAATTTTTTAACAACCGTACAGATATTATTACAAATCCCCAAGTTAGTGTTGAGGTTTTGTCGAAATCTACTAAAAACTACGATTCTCCTGCGGAGACGCTATGCGAACGCGAAGATAAATTTCAGGCTTACCGAACTATTTCCACTTTCCAAGAATATCTATTAATTGACCAAACTCGGATTCATGTAGATCAATTTTCCAAAACTGGGAAAAAGCAATGGACGCTTCGTGAATATGATGAAGAAGATGAAGCGATCGCACTTGTAACCGTACCATTTGAGATTTCTCTACAAGATTTATACAACAAGGTGAAGTTTGAGCCTGTTGAGTCAGAAGTGGAAAGTGCTGATGTTGAGGGATTGGGGTAAGGGTGCGATCACTTAATTTATCTCAATGGACAAAGGCGATCGCTTAATTGAATTGAGCCATGCGTAGCCTGTGTAAAGTACGTATTTCCTCTGTGCATTAACTTGCTGTACTATCTTTACTCCTGACTTGCCCTTCACAGTTTAAGTTGAATTATGGATAGTGTGGTTATTACTTAAATCGTTTTCTAAGTTAGAATAAAAGGTTACTTTTTAATAAGTAGAGTTACAATGTGGCATTGCCCATTGCTTCTAGCTAGAGGGCGTTGTTTAACCTACTTTCAGATAGCACAGCAATGATGGATTGGAAGAAACTTCTGACACAAAAAAGACTTGGCAAGACTGAACCAGAAAACCCCCAGTTTGATCGTACTCCTTTTCTGAGAGACTATGATCGCCTAGTATTTTCCTCACCTTTTCGTCGTCTCAAAGACAAAACCCAGGTTTTTTCGTTGTCAACAAATGATTACATTCGTACTCGTCTGATTCACAGCCTCGAAGTTTCCTCTGTTGGTCGATCCCTTGGTAGAATTGTGGGTGAGAAAATGGTAGACACACACAAACTTAATGATTATGGGTTCAGTGCTTCAGACTTTGGTGATATTGTCTCTGCTGCTTGTCTAGCTCATGATATCGGTAATCCTCCCTTCGGTCATTCTGGAGAAGATGCTATCCGTACAGGGTTTGAATCCTGGTACAACACTGTTAACCATGTAGGAGAAGAACTTCTCAGCAAGTCTCAAAAAGCTGACTTTGATTCATTTGAGGGTAATGCACAAGGCTTTCGTATTCTAACCAAGCTTGAAATGCATCCTCAAAAAGGAGGAATGCAGCTCACCTGCCCAACTTTAGCTGCTTTCACAAAGTACCCTAGAGAATCATTGCTATCAGAATCTACCTTAAACGACGGTTGCTCAGATAAAAGTATTAAAAAACATGGTTTCTTTCAGGCAGAAAAATATTTATTTGCTGAAGTAGCAGAAACGGTTGGGCTAATTCGCCGTCATGATAATGCAGCATGGTGGTCTCGACATCCGCTTGCTTTTCTTGTTGAAGCAGCAGATGATATTTGTTACTCAATTGTTGATGTAGAAGATGCTCATCGCATGAAATATATCTGCTTTGACAAAACCGAGTATTTGCTTAATGAAATTGCAAATATTGATATTAACAAGCATGATGAAAGTAAGGAAGAAAAAGTTAAGCGACTTCGTGCCAAAGCTATACATAATCTAATAGAGCAGGCAACTGAAATTTTCTTTGCACACGAACAAGAAATACTTTCTGGAAAGTTTGACAAAGACCTGCTATAGGAATCATATTTGATTTCTGAAAAAGACTAAGAGATAATACGGAGACAGAGTTTTGTCTAACAGCGAACAATGATAAACCAGCATCTACAAGCTAAAATTGGGGAACTACAAGAATTTATAGACTGTCGGCCAGATGCGCGTGAGGTCAGGAAAGCAT
>JADEXV010000293.1 GCA_015206945.1 Nostocales cyanobacterium LEGE 12452
ATACCCGTTGGGATTTTTAGCCAGGTATTGCTGATGGTAAGCTTCTGCGTAGTAGAATTCCGGCGCATCCAAGATTTCTGTAGTAATCTTGCCATAACCTGCATCGTTGAGAGCTTGCTGATAAGCTTCCCGCGATGCTTCTGCTAGCTGCTTTTGGTTTTCGGAATACACGTAAATTCCCGAACGGTATTGAGTGCCAGTATCATTACCTTGGCGCATCCCTTGGGTGGGATTGTGGCTTTCCCAAAAGACTTTGAGCAGTTCGGCATAACTAATCACTTTGGGATCGAACACAACCAACACCACTTCATTGTGACCGGTTCGCCCACTACATACCTCTTCATAAGTGGGGTTGGGTGTTAACCCAGCAGCATAACCGACTGCGGTGGTGTAAACTCCTTTAAGTTGCCAGAATTTGCGTTCTGCACCCCAAAAACAGCCCAAGCCAAAGATTACCTTCTCTAATCCATCGGGAAAAGGAGGTTTTAAGGGATTCTTGTTGACATAATGAGCGGCAGGTACTGACATAGATTGTGCCCTTCCTGACAAAGCTTCTTCCGATGTAGGCATATTTTGCTTTTTACCAAATCCGAATAGTCCCATTGATTTTGACTCTGATATACATCTTTACCTTATTTAATATTGCAAAGATTCTAGCGATCGCTTGGGCTGTAAGTATTAATACTTTGTTGAGTTTGAAGGTGCGCTTTCGGCGCACCGAGGACAATTGTGCCAGCTGCGTAAGTCCTGTGTGGCGTTAGTCCATGCTATGAATACTTTTTAAAATAAACTTATCCTCAGAAGCTACTCATGGATAAAATACCGAAAATTGACCGTCAAAGGGAGCATCAAGCGAACGAACGTACCTTTCTGGCTTGGCTACGCACTTCTATTGGATTGATTAGCTTTGGTTTTGTTATTGCGCGATTTGGTATATTTCTGCGCCAGTTGAATATTAGTATTACTCAACAAGAACCTCCGGTAAGTCCATTATCTAGCTCGGAAAATTTGGGTGTTGCTTTGGTAATTTTTGGAATTTTGACTATTGCCTTAGCTGCGTGGCGATACAACCAAGTTTTCTGGCAAATTGAAACAGGGAACTATAGACCAAATAGATTAATGGTTTGGATAATGGCTGGAGTTGTAATTATTTTGGGATTTCTCTGTATTCCTTTACTCCTATGGCGGGATAAAGTACCTTCTCGCTCTCCGCTTCCCATTCAACCACAGTCCCGAAATTTGCATTAAATACAGCAGGAGTCAGAATACACTTCTTATACGGACGCATTTTTTTGTAACTTTTTTGCCGATCCTCAATCAATCTTAGCGTAGGCGTAGTCCAACCCAGGTATCGCTCTATGTCTACCCAATTTATCGCACTTCATATCTAGCAAGCTTTTAGGCTTTTTGCGATCATCGCTTTCACCTTGGGCTTGAATCGTCATACACTGATTTTTAACTAATGAAAGCGGTTGCCCTCACAGAAACGATGAGTGAAAGTAAGATATCAGAGATATTAGAAACCTTCGAGGCAGACTTGCTGTCGGAGTGGACTCAGGAACTAGCCACTGTGAATATTCGGAGAGGGTTGATTAAAGAAGCCCATCTAAAAGAGGAGTGCCGAGAATTCCTGAGTTTGTTTCGGATTGCCGTTGGACGGGGCAACTTTACTAATATTCAGACGGCGGAGTGGCAGGAGATGCGGGAGATGCTCAACAGCATTTCTCGATCGCGATCGCAAAATGGCTTCACACCCTCAGAAACGGCTACATTCGTCTTTTCGTTCAAGCAACCCCTCTTCAAGCGAATGCGTCAGCAATTGCAAGACCCGATTGAGTTGGGTGAAAATATCTGGCTAGCCACAAACTTACTCGATCAGCTAGGATTGCTGACAATTGAGGTCTATCAAAAGGCGCGGGAAGAGGTGATTTTACGGCAGCAGGAAGAGTTGATGGAGCTGTCTACCCCCGTCGTTAAACTTTGGGAGGGAATTTTAGCATTGCCAATTATCGGCACTCTGGATAGTGGTCGGACTCAAATGATGATGGAGTCGTTATTACAGAAGATTGTCGAAACCAGTTCCGAAGTTGCCATCATTGATATTACCGGGGTTCCCACTGTCGATACCCTGACTGCTCAACATCTGCTCAAGACTGTTACCGCCGCCCGTCTCATGGGAGCTGATTGTATGATCAGTGGCATTCGTCCTCAAATTGCCCAAACAATCGTCTATCTCGGCATTGATTTGACAAATGTAGTCACAAAAGCAACCTTAGCCGATGCCTTTCTGACGGCGCTAAAACGGATGGGAACGACCATTTCCCGCTCTCAATCCAAATAGCTGGAAGAAAGCAATGGAACGTATTCCTATACTCAAAATGGGCAATTTTCTACTTGTGACAATCCAGGTAGATATGCACGATCGCCTCGCCACAACACTACAGGACGACCTAACCAACTGCATCACTCAAACTCACCCTCACGGTGTGCTGATTGATATTTCTGGATTAGAGATTGTTGATTCCTTCATTGGTAGGATTTTAGGCAACATTGCCAAAATATCACGGGTGCTGGATGCTGAGACAGTTGTCGTCGGGATGCAGCCTGCTGTGGCAATCACTCTAGTGGAATTGGGGATGTCGCTGACGGGGATTCGCACTGCCCTAAACGTCGAAAAGGGTATGGCATTGTTGCGATCATCACTCAATGAAACCACAAATCAAATCACTGCCAATAAATGGCGTGTAGATGATGATGCAGAAGACTGAAACTATCGACATTCAATCTTCTACAGATGTAGTTTTAGTTCGGCAGGCCGTGCGCCAGCTGGCCGTGGAAATTGGCTTTGGCTTAGTAGACCAAACTAAAATTATCACCGCCGCCAGTGAGTTAGCCCGCAATACCCTAGACTACGGAGGAGGCGGCACAGTCAAGCTAGAAACGCTTCAGGAAGGGCGACGACGAGGACTGCGGCTAACCTTTGAAGATCGGGGGCCGGGAATTTCCGATATCGAGCTGGCGCTAAAGGATGGGTTCACCACGGGTAGCGGGTTAGGTATGGGGCTGGGTGGTGCTAAACGACTTGCCAACGAGTTTGAGATTCAGTCTGTAGTGGGAGAAGGAACACGGATAATAATTGTACGATGGAAATAAAATGAGAGAGTCTGTCGCTGTCACAATTACTGAATCTAGCCAAACTGGGGAAGCCAGACGGGTAGCGATGGGTTTAGCAACTCGGCTCGGTTTTCAGGAAACAGAACGGGGCAAGGTTGGGATTGTGGTGACAGAAATTGCAAACAATCTGGTGCAGCACGCCCGCGGCGGAGTCATGCTGTTGCGATCGCTCAAGGAAGACTCCAGAATTGGCATTGAAATCTTATCGCTAGATAAAGGACGGGGAATGGTCGATGTGGATGAGTGTTTGCAAGATGGCTTTTCCACAGCCGGAACCTTGGGCAATGGCATGGGTGCAATTCGTCGCCTTTCTGGTTTCTTGGAAATTTACTCCGTTCCCAACCAAGGAACAGCGCTGTTGGCTCACCTCTGGCCAGACCCAGCACCCCATTTGCCTGAAAAGTTTTTAGAAATTGGAGCGATCTGTTTGCCCATACGAGGAGAAGAGGTTTCAGGAGATGCCTGGGCATCGGAAGTCGATTGTTGCCGTAGTTTGTTGTTAGTAGCTGATGGTTTAGGGCATGGGACTGCGGCTGCTTCTGCTGCTTCTGCTGCCGTGAGAATGTTTCAAGAACATCTTCATCGTTCTCCTGGGGCGATCGTCGAAGCTGCCCACGCCGCCTTGCGAAGTACGCGAGGCGCAGCACTCGCCATTGCCGAAATCGACTTTGACCAACAATCTATCCGCTTTGCTGGAATTGGCAATATTGCTGCCAGTATTTTCTCCTTTACTGAGCGTCGCCATCTGCTATCTCACAATGGCACGGTCGGACATGAAATCCGCAAAATTCAAGAGTTTAGCTATCCCTGGTATGCTAACGGAGTTTTAATTATGCATTCTGACGGATTAGGCGCTAAGTGGCAGATGGATCGCTATCCCGGCTTAATTCAAAAACATCCCAGCTTGATTGCAGGTGTGCTATATCGAGATTTTAATCGAGAGCGGGACGATGTGACAGTGTTAGTCGCGAAAGGAATGGTCAAATGACAAGCGTTTTCACGATCGCCATCCAGTACGAACAGGATGTTGTGCAAGCTCGGCAACGAACTCGTGAGATCGCCGAGCAGTTGGGCTTTGATGCTCAAGATCGGGCGCGATTGGCAACGGCAGTTTCCGAAATTGCCCGCAACGCCTTTCAATATGCCCAAGGCGGAACGGTTGAATTTTCTGTGGCGGGAGAGCCGCAAGCGTTTCTGATTCGGATTCAGGATCGGGGTGGGGGCATTCCTGATTTAGCAGAGGTTTTGGCAGGAGGCTACACCTCTGATACGGGAGCGGGGCTAGGCATCGTGGGCACTCGTAGGTTGATGGATTTCTTTGAGATCGAATCGCTGCCGGGGCAAGGAACAACGGTAACAATCGGCAAAAGGTTGTCGAAGCGCACACCGACTTTCACCGATTCGCAATTGCAGCAGATTCGAGAAACCGTAATTGGGCGATCGCCTGAAAATCCCTATCAAGAAATCCAGCAGCAAAACCAGGAATTACTCCGGGCTATGGCAGAGCTACGGAAGCGCGAGGAAGAACTAAGCCAACTGAATCAGGAATTGGAAGATACCAATCGCGGTGTGGTTGCCCTCTATGCAGAACTGGATGAGAAAGCCAGCTCCCTGCAACAGGTAAACGAGTTAAAAACCCGCTTTCTCTCGAACATGAGCCACGAGTTTCGCACGCCGCTCAACTCGATTTTGTCCCTCTCTCGGATGCTGTTGACACGGATGGATGGCGATTTAACTGTCGAGCAAGAAAAGCAGGTGACATTCATCCAAAAGGCGGCAAGCGGATTATCAGAACTGGTTAACGATTTGCTGGATTTGGCAAAGGTGGAAGCTGGAAAAATTGAAGTGCATCCCAGTTCCTTTGAAGTTAGTGAATTGTTTGCCACGCTGCGGGGGATGCTGCGCCCCTTATTAGTTCAAGGCTCCTCCGTGGCGTTGATTGTCGAGGAACCTGAAGGTATTTTGCCGCTCTATACCGATGAGGGGAAAGTCGCTCAAATTCTGAGAAACTTTGTCTCGAATGCCCTCAAATTTACCGAGCAGGGTGAAGTGCGCGTCAGCGCTGTGCAAACCCGTCATACCGTCACCTTCTCTGTATCTGATACGGGCATCGGCATTGCTCCCGCCGATCGAGAACGGATTTTTGAGGATTTTATGCAAATTCAGTCCCCTCTGCAAAAGCAGGTGAAGGGAACCGGTTTAGGATTGCCATTATCGCGCAAGCTAGCGGAGCTAATTGGCGGCAGCATTTCGGTGAAAAGTCAGCCGGGTGAAGGCTCTACCTTTACAGCCTTGATTCCCATCGTCTACCCAGATGCCACCGAATTGACCACCGTACTGCAACCAATCGCATCAGTTGAGCCAACTCGCCTGCCGATTCTGGTGGTTGAAGATCATCCAGAAACCCTATTTATTTACGAAAAGCATCTTCAGCAATCAATCTATCAATTGATTGCTACCCGCACCTTAGCTCAGGCAAGGCTTGCCTTAGAAAAACTTCGACCGGCGGCGATTATGCTAGATATTCTACTGGAAGGGCAAAACGGCTGGACGTTCTTGCGAGAAATCAAAGGGGATGAAATGACCCGTAATATCCCTGTACTCGTTATTACCATCATTGATAACGAAAAACAAGCACTGGCGCTAGGAGCAGACGGTTTTCTAATTAAGCCGGTAGACAGATTGCCGCTGTTGAACAAACTGAATACGCTAATTACTGACAACAAGCCTCAAAAAGTCTTGTTAATTGACGATGACCCCGCCTATCGGTATCTCGTGAAACAGTTGTTAATAAATACACCATTGAGTATTTTAGAAGCCGCAAATGGACAAGAAGGATTAAATTTGGCACAACAAGAGCAGCCAAACGCGATCGTACTGGACTTGGAGATGCCAGAAATCGGCGGGTTTGATGTACTCAAGCAACTTAAGAACAATTCCGTCACTCAGTCGATTCCTGTGATTATTCACTCATCTGCTCAACTGGATGCAGAAGCGCAGAGCCAATTAGCGGCGCAAAGCATAGCCATTGTTTCCAAAGAAACAGGCTCTCAAACTACGGCCATCGCCCAACTTCAAGATGCGCTCGTCAAAGCCGGACTTGTTCTGGAGGTTTCAGGGAAAAGTCATGTCTGAGCCACAAGTTACGATCCTGCATGTTGACGATAACGAAGCCAATCGTTACATTGTTACCCGGATTTTGCAAAATGCAGGCTTTAGTGTGGTGGAAGCGGCAACTGGAGCGACAGGCTTAGAAGCTGTTGCTAACTTTCAGCCTGACTTAGTAATTTTAGATGTCCAATTACCAGATATCAGCGGCTTTGAAGTCTGTCGCCAAATTAAGGCAAACCCGGAAACGACTTTTATCCCTGTGCTACACCTTTCTGCAAGTTTTGTCCAAAGCCAGGATAAAGCAGAAGGCTTGGATAGCGGTGCTGATGCCTATTTAGTGCAACCTGTTGAACCGATTGAACTGCTTGCCACTTTGCGATCGCTGCTGCGAATTCGCCGGGCGGAGGAAGCTGCTTTGTCCTCAGCGCGGGAGTGGCAAACCACTTTTGACTCCATGAACGACGGCGTTTCTCTGGTTGATCGAGAAGGGAGAATTATCCGCTGTAATCGAGCGATGATGCAGCTTTTTTGCAAGCCTTCCCACGAAATCTTAGGTTATGCCCACCACGAGCTGATGGGTGCAAAATTGGGAATCGGCGATGGCATTTGTTTTCGCCGTGCGAAAGAAACTCACCAACGGCAAGTTCTCGAATTTCAGTCTCAAGAACGGTGGTTTGCCAAAACCATTGATCCGGTACTTGATGGGGATGGGACTCTCACAGGTGCGGTTTTTATTCTGTCCGATATCACCGAACGTAAACGAGCAGAAGCATTGCTGCAAGAGCAAAACGATCGCCTCAATCAACTAATGATTTCTTTGCAGCAACAGACTGAACAAGCGCAGCAAGCCAACCGCATCAAAGATGAGTTTTTGGCAGTGCTGTCTCATGAATTGCGATCGCCCCTGAATCCAATTCTGGGTTGGGCAAGAATTCTCCAAAAGAGTCACCAGGATGCAGCCAAAACTCAGTACGCCCTGGAAACGATCGAGCGCAACGCGAAACTGCAAGCACAACTAATCGAAGATTTGCTCGATGTGTCGCGTATTCTCCAAGGTAAGTTGAGTTTAAATACAGTTCCAGTCGGTCTAAATTTTACTATCAAAGCTGCCCTTGAAACCGTGCGGCTTGCTGCTGAAGCTAAATCTATTCAGATTGAAACTATATTTGAACCGAATGTTGGGCCAGTGTTGGGTGATTCTGGTCGTTTGCAACAAGTTGTTTGGAATCTACTTTCTAACGCGATTAAATTCACCTCACAGGGTGGTCGAGTAGAGGTGCGGTTAGAAACAATCAAGGATGAAGCAGATATTTATCCTGTGGAATACACTCAAATCACTGTCAGCGACACTGGTAGGGGCATCTCTGGTGACTTTCTGCCCTACGTCTTTGACTACTTTCGCCAAGCCGATGGGACAACGACGCGAAAATTTGGCGGGTTGGGGTTAGGGTTAGCGATCGTGCGTCATTTGGTTGAATTGCACGGCGGAACCGTTCATGCAGCCAGTCCTGGAGAAGAGCAAGGAGCAGTATTTACAGTCAAACTTCCACTCATCGCTCCTTCAAAATTGAATCAAGTTAATACTGCCGATCGCGATCGCTCAGATTTCAATCTGAATGGATTGCAAGCGTTGGTTGTAGACGATAACAAAGATTCGCGAGAGTTTATTGCCTTCATCTTAGAACAATACGGCGCACAAGTGACTGAAGCAGACTCAGCACATGAGGCTCTGAACAGTTTGATGCAAACAAAATTTGATTTGTTAATCAGTGATATTGGGATGCCCGATATGGATGGCTACACCCTAATTCGTCAAATTAGAAAGCAGTCACCCGATCGAGGCGGAGAAATTCCAGCGATCGCCGTGACTGCTTATGCGGGAGAAATTGATCGACAACAGGCACTAGCTGCTGGATTTCAAGAGCATATTTCTAAACCAATTGAGCTAGAAGTATTAATACAGGCTATTTTGACTATAGTAGCGGTCTAGCAACTTGAATTGAATAGAGTTGTCAGGAAATAAGATCAGAAATCCTTGAAACCTTATGCAGCAAGCGTTTTTAGGCTATCTTAACTAAAATAGCTCTATATCATGTCCGCTTGATTGCTTATTCAACCCGAAGAACCCCACCCCCGCCAAAGCTACGC
>JADEXV010000294.1 GCA_015206945.1 Nostocales cyanobacterium LEGE 12452
CCACTATCCTTGTATAGCAAAAGCATTTTGTTTGTTAACAGTTCTTTATCATGGGAAAAAAGCCTATAGATTAATTGAATCGATGCTTACCCATATAAAAGACCTAGCAGCAAAACTAGCGCCTCGCTTAATTGAAATTCGCCGCCACATCCATTCTCACCCAGAACTCAGCGGTCAAGAGTACCAAACAGCAGCTTTCGTAGCTGGTGTTTTGTCTTCCAGTGGACTGCACGTACAAGAAGGAGTCGGTAAAACGGGTGTCATTGGAGAACTCCAAAACACTGGTCAAAATGACCGTTTATTGGCAATTCGCACTGATATGGATGCCTTGCCAATTCAAGAGGGCACTAATTTGGAATATGCCTCTCGTACAGATGGTATTATGCACGCTTGCGGTCATGATGTCCACACGACTGTGGGGTTAGGGACGGCAATGGTGCTGTCCCAAATGGCTGAGGAGTTGGGTGGAAAAGTGCGGTTTTTATTTCAGCCAGCCGAGGAAATTGCTCAAGGAGCAAGCTGGATGGTGAAAGATGGGGCGATGGAAAATGTCTCGGCTTTATTAGGGGTTCATGTTTTCCCTTCTATACCCGCAGGTTCTATTGGGGTGCGTTACGGGGCATTAACAGCCGCCGCTGATGATTTAGAGATTCTGATTATGGGAGAATCTGGACACGGGGCACGTCCCCATGAGGCGATTGATGCGATTTGGATTGCTTGCCAAGTGATTACTGCACTGCAACAAGCCATCAGCCGGACACAAAATCCTTTGCGTCCTGTGGTATTGAGTATCGGGAAAATTAATGGCGGTAGAGCGCCGAATATAATTGCGGATAAAGTGCAGTTATTGGGAACCGTGCGATCGCTCCATCCTGAAACGCGTGCCCATCTTCCAAACTGGATTGAAAATATTGTATCTAATGTTTGCCATACCTACGGAGCAAAGTATCAAGTCCATTATCGCCAAGGTGTACCCAGCGTCCAAAATGATTACGCCCTGACGCAATTGTTACAATCAGCCGCAGAAGAAGCTTGGAGTAGCGATCGCGTTCAAGTACTACCCGAACCTTCTCTTGGTGCTGAAGATTTTTCGATGTATTTGGAACACGTCCCTGGTTCCATGTTTCGCTTGGGCGTAGGCTACAAAGAAAGAATTATTAACCACCCATTACACCATCCCCAATTTGAAGTCGATGAATCTGCTATTATCACTGGGGTTGTCACTATGGCATACACAGCTTATAAATACTGTCAGCAAAATTTATAAACAAAAACTCCCAGCGTTTTTCTGCTGGGAGTTTTTGTTTAACTAACCTTTTTTAGCGGATATAGAAAGCTCAAAAGCATTTTATACATTTGATTCGCTAACAACACCCAATTTCTCTTGAATTCGGGTCTTAGCGGCTTTGAATTCAGTAGCCAGTTGCTCGCTTTCATCGCTGCTCAAGTTGTTGCGAATGGCAGCAAACATTGTGCTTTCTTCTTGACGAATGTGATCGCCAACAGCATCCATCAACTGTCTAACTCGATCTTTGAATTCAGATGAAGAAGGGCTAATGGCCTTAATTTGGTCTAACACCTGCTTCATTTCAGCTTGTTCATCAAACAGTTCTTGGGTGTTATCTTGACCGTAGAAAGGACGTACTCGTGGGTAAACTACTTCCTCTTCAGCTTCAGCGTGAGCAGTTAAATCCTTGTAAATTTGACCGAAGTACTCTTGGATCTTCTGTGGATCGTCGCTTTGCAGTAGCTCGGTGAATAAGGTATTTACTTTGTTGTGATCGAGGCGGATAACATCTTGGATATTTAGATCCTTTTTGTCGCTGTTTTGGGTGACAGCACTACCTACTACACCACTGACTGCGGCCATAGCGTCTTGAACACGTGCCCAAATTCCTTGATCTGCATCTTGTCCAGTGAGTTCGCGGACACCCAGAATTTCCAGAACGCCTTTAAGTTGCTCTTGGTGAGCGCGGTTCTCAAAGTTAATAGTATTCAATGGCCCGATCGCTAGCAACACATCAGCACCAACTTTTTGAGCAGCTTTGTGAACTATCAAGCCACTCATTACTATTTGATGTTTCAGCAATTCATGCTGAGAGACTTTCTCATACAGGCTTAACTCAGAACCTTTGAACAATTCGCGAGCTTTTTCAATGAATTGTGTAACATTTTGTTTGGGTTCAGCCTGAATCCCATACTGACCAATTACGGTTTCCAGAACACCAAGGTTTTTTTCATCATCATTGATAAAATTTCGGATGCGATCGGCAATTTCAGCGTCAAGCCCTTGTTTCAAAAGCAATTGCTCATTTTCGATGGCCAACTGTTGCAGAGCTTTAATACTTGCAAGTTTTACAGCAATTGCATTGCGTTTCGTATCATCTAAAGTAGTTACCATCCGTGTTCTCCTCGGCAAAGTGTTCGTAATTCTTACTTGATATAACCTTGACACAGAGGCTAGGGAGATTCCATCTTTCTTTTGAGCGATCGCTCTCACAACTCTGGGTAGAGAAACAAAACTTTTCCTTAGAGAAAAATAGAAGCGATCGCTTCTATTCATGGTTGCAATCAAATCAAGCAGTTTAGTCTTACATTCAAATTTAATAGATTACCTATTTGGGAGTAATCTATATCTTTGGAATGAAAATTAATTTTAAAAAACTACTTCTTATTCAAGAGGGCAAAATCGTAACCAGTACCACTAGAACAAGACTCACAACGCTCAATTTTGACTAGCATTGCTTCTCCTTGACGCTCCCCAGTAGGCGAAAACTGAATCATTCCGGTTGCCCCAGATGTTGAAAAATTAGGATTAGACAATGCCCTTTGTAATCCTTCGCGGGTACTGTCTTCTTTTAACCCAGCAATAATTGCTTGGAGTGCATCATAAGCTCCCGCTGTTCTCTGATTTACTTGGGCATTCCAAAGCTGAAAGGCATTTTTTGCAAAGGGATTATCTTTATTAGCATCACGATGCCAATACACAGGTAATACCATTCCTTCGAGATCCTTGCCATTTTGCAAAGTTGTTGCACTGTACATAGTTTCAGAAGCAAACAGTGGCTTTCTACCTTTAACTTCTTGTGCTACCTTGGTGGCAAAATATATATTTCTGATTGAAGGCATTAGTAAAAAGCCACTTGCATTTTCTGTTTCTATGGCTTTATCTACAAAAGCTTTAGGGTCAAAATTCTTATCTGCTAAATTGCAAGGTGTACTAATAACGTTGCCGCCATATTTTTTGATAGCTTGAGTGTACTTTTCTACAAGTATCTGATTTGATGAAGTGGTTGAATTATCTCTTGAACTACGAACATCACCACAAATAGCAATATTTCTTGCTTGTCGAGCAATGTAGCGAGAATGAGTATCTACTAAATTTTCATAGAGCGGATTTACGTGAAATAAGTAGTTACTTGTAGAAGTATTAGGCTGACTATTGACTGTATTATTATCTAATTTTTCTGAGTTTCCGGCTTGATTTGGTAGCTCGACGGGTAAGACTAAAACCAAACCTTTCTCCTTATATATTTCTGCCTTACGTCTAACACCCACGGCAGCTACAAGGCTTTGATCTTGAGCTAATTCATTATCTAGGCGTGCAGAATCTTCTCTATTCTCAGCACTTGCAATTACAATTTGCAATTTTTTACCATTAATTCCTCCTTGGTTATTAACTTCATTTTGAGCTTGAGCTACACCGCGTAAAATCTCTTCTGCTAAACTAGCATCGAAGTTAATTGGTGCGACGATCGCAACTTTTACAGCTTCTGAATTATCTCGTGCTATTTTGGCATTGTTTAAATAAATTAAAGTTTCTGGATCATTAGGATTATTTTTTAGTGAAGCAGTAAACTTTTGAACAGCAGTAGTAAAATCTTTCTCAGCAAAAGCTTTAACTCCATCTGTTTTTTCAGGAGATGTTTGCACTTTCACTAAAATCCTTGTACCCAAATTCATTAATGACGGCTTATTTGTAAATGAGGATGAAGTTTGTGTGGGGTTTGATGATGTTGTTACGATAGTAGAAGAAACTTTGCTAATTAGCCATAAAATAGCTGCTACCATTACCCCAGCTATACCAAGTGAAATAAGCAGTCTCAAGTTTTCTTTTTTATTTGTCATGAATAATTATCCAAATTTTACAAAATTTATCTGAAATAAAGAAAATTATGACGATTGAGTAAAAACAAAGAAATTAAAGATATTTAGAAATCAGGTTGTTGATTATTTCAGACACACCGACAATAATAACTGTCAATAAACCTGCCAATATAACTAATAATCCTACGAGCAGCAGCCCATTTAAACCAGCGTTGAGAATATTATTAGTTAGGAGATTTCTGAAAGTAAAGACAACGAGTAAATTGGCAATGATAGCTATAACAATTAAATAAGCTTTTTCTAGAATTGGGCGAGATTGAATAAAGACTAATCCTCCTAAAATTATCCACCACAATCCAGAGCTAACCCAACTAGTTCCCAGAAAACTTATAAGTGCGATCGCTAAAAATGAACTACCCGATCCAGCTATTATTGCTCCAGACAATAATCGACTGTTAGAGAATTGTGGTAGATATCGAGTTGATTTATGTTGATTTTGTGGTTGTGATTTTGATGGCAGAGTAGGTGGAATAGCTGTAGGAGCTGATGTGTACCTTAGCGGTGGTAACTTCTTCAAATCTTGTAAGACAGCCTGTGCAGATTGATAACGCTGTTCGTGATTTTCTTGTAGAGACTTATTAAGAATCGTCTCTAATTCTTGACTTAGGGGTTGCGTTAAATGCTGTCGCCAACTAGAAGTCCAACCATAGCCTTGTTTCATCCACAAACTTGAAGGAGATATATTGGTCAGCAGATGAAAGCAAGTTATTCCTAAACTGTAGATATCACTGGAAGGAAAAACTTTACCCGCTTGCATTTGCTCAATTGGTGCATAACCTAATGAACCAATAATTGTCCCTACTGTAGTGTTTGTAGGTTCCGTCTTTTGCTTTGCCACCCCAAAATCAATTAGTACTAGTTTTCCATCATTTTGACGGCGAATAATATTTTCTGGCTTAAGATCGCGGTGAATTACTTGTTGTTGATGTATGTCTACCAGTATAGATAATAAATCTTTTAAAAAATCTCGAATCTTGGCTTCATCAAAAACTCCCTGTTGTTTTAACTCTTGCAACAGATTTTGCCCTTCGATAAACTGCTGCACTAAATACAGATATTCAGCTTCCTTAAAATATGCATACAAATTGGGAATTTGGAGATGTTCTCCTAGTTCTTTGAGACGTTTGGCCTCTCGTTCAAACAACTCAGTCGCTTTTTTATGTGCCTGACTACCCTGACTGCCATAAAATTGACTTAGAACCAGCTGCTTCACAACACATCGTTCATTGAGCTTGTCTATATCTTCTGCGATATATGTGCGTGCAAATCCTCCTCTCCCTAATGGCGAGATGATTCGATAACGATTTCTCAATAGCGATACCAACTCTGTGCCACAACTGAGGCAGAAATTTGCCCCGTCAGGATTTTGGGGATTCTCGCAATTAGGATTTAGGCAGCAGACCATATAATTATCGCTGTCATTTTATTAGTTTTTAGAATATACCTTAAATTCTCTACAGGTGTTACATTGTAAAGTCTTTACATAGACAATAACGTAGGCGTAGCCCATCGTAGACATCGCTTCTTGCTCTCCTAAACAATCGACTTAACTCTACATTGTGAGAATTTTGTGTAAGTTGAATATTTTTGTAGAAATATCTACTTCATTCTAGTCAATAGAAACCAGGCTTGGCGATCGCTTCTCTTCGATCCCAAACACGAAATAACCTGACTTTTAGCAGCCAAGAACTTCATCTCTCTTGGTCAAAGATCGCACTTTTTACCAAAGCATTTCAATGGCTAAATTCCTCTAGGCGAATCAACCCTAATTCTCAAAAGCAATACTGCTCTTCAGGTAACACCTGTTTGTAACAGAAGCTTTTTTTATCCCACCAACGCCGTAATTACCACACATCTCCATTGCGGGGTTTACAAAACTCCCCGCAATTGTGACGATTACGCTAGAATTATTAAAGGTTCTTTACAGAATTTGCCGATCGTTCCCAATTCTGTTAAAACAGCCTAGCATTCAAATGTAAATCTTATAAACCCCCTCTAGAGTTCACCAAAAGCTTCTATGACGCTCCCAATTCGCAACGTCGCCATTATCGCCCACGTTGACCACGGCAAAACCACCTTGGTTGACGCACTCCTCAAACAATCCGGCATTTTCCGCGAAGGCGAAGACGTTCCGGATTGCGTTATGGACTCCAACGCCCTAGAACGGGAACGGGGTATTACTATCCTGTCCAAAAATACGGCGGTTCGCTACAAAGAAACACTAATCAATATTGTTGATACTCCTGGACACGCTGACTTTGGTGGCGAAGTTGAACGCGTACTCGGCATGGTTGACGGATGTCTTCTGATTGTCGATGCCAACGAAGGCCCCATGCCCCAAACACGCTTCGTTCTGAAAAAAGCCTTAGAAAAAGGGCTGCGCCCCATCGTTATCATCAACAAAATCGACCGTGGACAAACTGACCCCCACGTTGCTGTTGATAAAGTTTTGGATCTGTTCTTGGAATTAGGGGCAGATGAAGACCAGTGTGATTTTACCTATCTGTTTGCCTCCGGTATGGCAGGTTTTGCCAAGGAAAGCTTGGAAGCAGAATCGGTAGATATGCAACCCCTGTTTAACGCGATTCTGCAACACGTTCCACCACCAGTAGGCGACAGCAAGAAACCTCTGCAATTGCAAGTTACAACCCTAGATTATTCTGAATATCTGGGACGGATTGTGATTGGCAGAATTCACAACGGTACTATCCGCTCAGGGCAACAAGCTGCTTTAGTAACAGAAAATGGCACTATTGTCAAAGGCAAAATTACCAAATTGATGGGCTTTGATGGACTGAAGCGCGTAGAGATGGAAGAAGCAACCGCAGGTTATATTGTGGCGGTGGCTGGTTTCGCTGATGCTTATATTGGGGAAACGATTACTGACCCCAATGAACCGCAAGCTTTACCACTAATTAAAGTGGATGAACCAACCTTGCAAATGGCCTTCTGGGTAAATGATTCGCCCTTTGCTGGTCAAGAAGGCAAGTTGGTGACATCAAGACAAATACGCGATCGCCTATTCCGCGAACTCGAAACCAACGTTGCTTTGCGTGTCGAAGAAACCGATTCTCCCGATAAATTCCTCGTTTCCGGTCGTGGAGAACTCCACCTGGGTATCTTAATTGAAACCATGCGTCGGGAAGGCTTCGAGTTTCAGGTATCTCAGCCACAGGTAATTTACCGCGAAATCAACGGTCAACCTTGCGAACCTTTTGAACTCTTGGTGTTAGACATTCCTGCTGATGGTGTGGGTAGCTGTATTGAACGCCTTGGACAACGCAAAGGCGAAATGCAAGATATGCAACCAGGTAGTGGCGATCGCACCCAGTTAGAGTTTGTCATTCCCGCCCGTGGTTTGATTGGTTTCCGGGGTGAATTCATGCGGATGACTCGTGGTGAAGGCATCATGAACCACAGCTTCTTAGACTACCGTCAAATCAGTGGCGATATTGAAGCTCGTAACAAAGGCGTTTTAATATCCTTTGAAGAGGGTGTTTCTACCTTCTACGCTATGAGAAATGCCGAAGATAGAGGAGCATTCTTTATTACTCCCGGCACAAAGGTTTACAGAGGCATGATCGTGGGAGAACACAATCGTTCCCAAGATTTGGAATTGAATATCTGTAAGACCAAGCAGTTAACTAACCACCGGGCTGCTGGTGGTGATGAACTAGTTCAACTGCAAGCGCCGATAGACATGAGTCTAGAGCGTGCTTTGGAATACATTGGCCCCGATGAATTGGTGGAAGTTACACCTCAATCGATTCGTCTGCGGAAGATGTCGAAGAAGTTGGCGAAACGGTAATTCATAGCGGTGGCTTTTCTTGCTCACCCACTCATTTAATAACATCACAAAACAAAGCCTGCTGACGCAGGCTTTTTCGTTTAGTAATCTTGTAGTAGTTAAATGTAGTACTATACGCTACTATAAATTAATCAATCTATTTAGAGCGAGTCAGTCAATTCGATTCGCAAACATACTAGCTAAAGGTTTTTTATATGAGCAATGAAAATCATAATAATACTTACAATATATATTTAGGAGATGGTGGTAACTTTAACAAGTCTATTGAAGGGAATTATTTACAAGTACACGGTAATTACATAAATACAGCATTTGCGGCTGTTATGAGGTACAGTAGCAGCAACTAGCAAACCAGTTTCTTAAATGTTGAGGATTTATTAAATCGAGTGCAACTGAGATTAAGTTATCAACCATTTCTGTTGTAGTCGGAG
>JADEXV010000502.1 GCA_015206945.1 Nostocales cyanobacterium LEGE 12452
CTCATAAACTGCTAGGACAAAGCTACATTTAAACCGATTAGAAAACCTCGAAATTCCTCAATTTCTGTGAGAAAAACCAGGTTTTAAGTAGTTCAGTCATGTCTAGTGGTAAGCCGTTTTACGTCTACGCTCATCAAACAAAGGAGCAAGCAAAACAAGGTTATTCTGCTTCTCTAGACGCTGCGCGAACGTTGATGGTTGAAAATTCAGTTTCAGGTGGAGATATGAAAGCGGTGAATGAGGGTACTGGTTCCGCCGCTGTGCTAAATCCCGAAAAGTGGTCACATGAGGCGATTGTAGCGGGGTCAAATATGCGACCGGAGCGTATGCAGAAACTCAAAGTGGCGGGGAATTCAGCGCAGAATCAGGGGCTTGACTTTTTGCAGAAGTGTTGGGAGGATGACCCGGCTTTGCAAATTGTGATCAAGAAGTCGCTTGTGAAGTTTCCACAATGGGGAATTGCGGTTGTGGATGGGGTGCTGTTTGAATAGAAGAGATAACAAACAATCACACTATCCAGGAGAATCTCGACTTTATCCATTTTTTTCGTAGCGCTCAAGCTGATACTAAAAGCTTTGTGGTATGGAATTTTTACTTTTTCACTTCATCGATAATCTGTGAAATGAAAAAACTATTTACCAGAAAACTTGATAATTCATGTAAAGAATCACATTTATTTTTGATTAACCATTCAGTGATTTCTAAAGAATGCTTTGTTTTTGAAAAAGCTACTCGGTTTTCAGTAAAATGTCTAAACAAATCCTTCAGTAAATTAGCTCCATCCACAACCTTAAACCATTCATCATCTAATAACGTATTCCCTTTTATATCTTTAGATATATAATTTTTGTTCTCTTTCTCATTATTAATCCACTGTTCTATTTCAAGGTGATTCAGAGGGTGTTGACGATAAATATCATGTTTATTAATAACATATAATATTGCATCTGGATGAATTAAGTAATTTTCATACATTCGTCGCTTTATAAATTTAACTGGCTTCTTGCTTCTTCTTTGTAAATCTTGAATTTCTGTTTCAGATTTGTTTTCTCTATCTAATATAAATCCAATAGTAGGAGGAAATAGATTATTACCCCCACTTAGTTTATCGTAAATATCAAATATAATTTCAGCACGTTTACCTTCTAAATCACCAGTATTTTTTACAGCTAGAATTTTAGTAGCATTTAATTGCTTTTTTGCAACTTGCTCTAAAATTAATGGGAAACATTTCTCTTCTGTAGGCCCTTCTACCCACAAAATATAATCAGCACCGAATATATCTGATAAATTAACTCCAAGTTCTCCTAAAATCTCATCTTGAGACTTAATGTTTCTAGTATTTATGACTAATGCTTTTGTTTCAGAATCTTGATACTGAAGTTTTATAATATTAGATGGGTTAGCAGTCGTAATAATATCTGGTGAGTGAGAGGCGATAAAGTATTGATGCTGTGGAAATGCTTTAATAATTTCTATAAGTTTTTTAGCCGCCCCGGGATGAAGAAAGGATTGTGGTTCATCTATTATAATAACCGTAGGAAACTGAGATGTAATTAGAACATAAATAATTGCAATAACTTGTCC
>JADEXV010000295.1 GCA_015206945.1 Nostocales cyanobacterium LEGE 12452
TTTGCAGACGTTTTTTTAGTTCTTCTTCGCTCTCTGCGATTTCAATCTCAAAAGGACGGCTCATGAGTATTCAAATTTATCAAGTTTGCTTCCCTCTATTATATGCAGCTTCATATTAAATTGGTATCAGAATCAAATTCTAGTAGGCGTGTTAATTCTGAATCAAAGCCATTGGGACGATTGGTAATAGCAGAGAAAATAACCTTTGACCGTTGCAAGGCGGCTTGGGCGTAACCTGTAGCATCAGGGGCAATACCGTCAATTGTGCCTTTATCATCGTCAACTTTAAATACTCCTAGTTCATTCACCCGGTTAGAATTGTTTTGAGTCAGAGTGACCTGGAGTTTTGCTTTAGTACCGTCGTTTTGAATTTTAAAGATGTCATTAATGGTATTTGTTAGACCGATTTCTTTGACATCTTCAACGGTGATAGTCAAGGCTTTTTCATAGATGAGTCCACTATTATCTGTAGTCTTGACCCTAATTTTGTAACTAGATTTAGTTTCAAAATCTGGAGAAGTTTTGATTTTGAGACTATTGCCATCAATTGTGAAAGCGTTGTTATCAGTATCGCCATTCCCTGTGACTAAACTATAGATGAAAATGTCATCTGTGTTTGAGTCAGTGCTGGTAAATGTGCCGATGACGGTGTTAGCAACGACGTTCTCGTTTACAATGGTGGCGCTTAATGTCAAATCTGTGGGTATCTCATTAAAATCATTTTCGGTGATATTAGCGGTGATTGTATCAATGGGAATGTTGTTGTAATTAGGATCGTTGCTTGTAGCAGTGTGGGTAATAGTATCAGTGTGATTGCCTTCGAGAACGGCATCATCAACGGCGGTTAGGGTTACAGTTTGGGCAACATTCCAGTTAGCGGCAGTGAAGATGAGGCTGTTGGGGTTGCTACTAGTTTGAGAGCCGTTATTAATGGCAATTGAGACATCTGCTGTGGGCTGGCTATTAAGGACAACAGTGTAAGTATCTGTGGCGCCGTCTTCGCTGATGTTGGTGCTAGCATCAGTTTGGGTAATGGTTACTCCGGCGGTGTCGTTGTCAGCAATAGTAATAGTAACAGTGGCAATGGTAAGGCTGCCGCCATTGCTGCCAAAACCGCTGCCAAAGCTGACGCCGCCATTGCCGCCAAAGCCACCGCCACCGCCGCCGATCGCCTGATTATTAATAAAAGCTGCGTTGTTGACTGTGACGTTACCACCGTTAATAAACAACGCCCCGCCCATTCCGGCAGCACCGCCGCCGCCATCAAAACCATTGCCACCCTGGCTGCGGCCATCACTAAAAGTAAGCCCTGACAGATTAACTGTGCCCTGGTTGACAAAAAACAAGCCCACATCACCAGCATCGTTAGTGTTGTTGTTATTAACATCACCACTAATAGTCAGCAGGTTGGCACCCGTGTCGGCGATGGTCAAATTGTCATTAATAAACAGTAGCCCGTTAGTTAGAGTAATTTTGGCGGCACTATTAAAGACGCTGCTATCAAAAGTAATGGTGTCAGCGCCAGCACTAGCATTAGCTGCGTTGATGGCGTCGCGTAACGAGACATCGCCGTTATTAATGCCGTCGTTTTCATCGTTAAGCGTATTGACAATGTAATTAGTCATAGATAAATTTCACCTTGATAACAAAAGACCTAACGGAGTAAACTCGACGTATACAGAGCTTTGAAATGTTGGGTTACTTTCCAAGAACCCGTTTCCGGCTTCTACGTATAGTTCATCTCATGTGAGAACCCCAGCTTCTTTAAAGAAGCCGGGGATCTTACAGACAACAGGGAAAAAAACTTTTTGAGTTCTAACTTTCCAAAATCAAATAGGAGTCTTGCTCTTAGCTGGTAGTCAAAACAACACCTTGACGCACAGCACGCTTGCGTTGGCGTAGCCGGTCGGAGACATCGCTTTTCCGAGTACCTCCAGCCATCTGATACTCATGGCTATTTTTTCCAAACTTATAAGCAACGCCAAGTAAAATTTTTTCAGAATAATCTGCCAAAGCCCGTTCATTTTCGGTGATTTGGGTTAGTAAAACATCAATAGTAGAGAGGGTAGTATTGTAAGCTTCCAGTGATTGACGAAGACCTTCAATTTTCTCAGTATAATCTTTAACCGTTAAACTATCTCCTACATCTAGAGTAGGACTGATAGATTTAATGCTTGCCAAGCGCATCTCAGCTTTGCTAAGAACGCGTGAATCGCGTTTGTGCCTTGCCATAATTAATACTCCTCGATCTGAAAAATAACCTAAATTTTTAGTAATTCTATAGTGGACAATTTTTTAAAAGGTTGTCCTGCGTAAAATTGTTGATTTTTGTTAAAAAAACTAAAATTTGTCTAATTTCACCAATTCTCGTGTCTCTCATAACCGCAGTGGCTCCAAAAGGAGCAGCTAGGGGCGAGTCTATAAAAAATTTGGATGTGTTAGAAATCCGTAGAGTGAACCCGCTCTTACTTTTTTCTCACTCAGGACTCAGTTAAGTTAAGGCAGAAGTTGCTATGGCAAAAGCGGAAGTTCTTACAGAGTGCGCGAAACATCGAAACGTCAAGACGGAAGTTCTTACAGACTGCGCGAAACACCGAAACGTCAAAGCGGAAGTTCCTACAGGGAAAGCGGAAGTTCTTACAGACTGCGCAAAACACTGAAACGTCAAGGCAGAAGTTCTTACAGGGAAGGCAGAAGTTGCTACAGACTGCGCGAAACACTGAAACGTCAACCCTGGAGCAATATTTTTTGATGGATACTAATCGCTTTGTGAGTCTAGGGACTTGCAAAAAATAAATTATCCCAAATTTCCCAAATTATAGATTTGGAGGAGCGCAAAGGCTTGCGCCCTTACGACGGGATCTTTTTTTAACTGGAAGTCCCCTATCAATATCAGCAATATCCCTAGCATTACTGTGCCTCTATGAAATATGTAGTTTTTGAACTTCTGCATATTTAGTATTTATTGTCAATACATAAACCCTAAAATATATTGCTAAAATCAATTTGCTTAATTTACAACATCTCAGTACAGTAAACTTAAAAGCAGTTTGAAGGTCATAAAAATGACGACTCAAAAAAGGATTGCTGTAGTCACAGGAAGTAACCGAGGGCTAGGATATGCAATTTCCCGTCAATTATCCCAAATTGGAAACCGCGTAATTCTGACGAGTCGTAATGAAACAGATGGTCTTGCTGCTAAACAGCAGTTGTCCAGTGAAGGGTTTGATGTTGACTATCACAAGCTGGATGTTACCAATGATGGAAGCGTGCAGCAGCTTACCGAGTGGTTGCGTGAAACTTATGGCAAAGTAGATATTCTGGTCAATAATGCAGGTGTAAATCCCACAACAAAGCCTGAAGAATCCAGCTTACTGACTGTCCAACTGGAAACAATGCGATCTACCTTTGAAACTAATGTTTTAGCGGTACTCAGAATTTCTCAAGCACTAATTCCGTTAATGAAGGTGCAAAACTACGGTCGCATTGTCAATATCTCAACGGAAATGGCATCTCTGGCGTCAGTACCGGGAGACTACTACCCTTTAGCGCCTTCCTACCGACTCTCAAAGGTGGGAGTAAATGGACTAACAGCGATTCTAGGGAAAGAACTCCAAGGTACTAACATTCTGGTAAATGCCTATTCTCCAGGTTGGATGAAGACCGATATGGGAGGAGATGATGCTCCATTCACGGCAGAAGAAGGAGCGCAAACAGCTGTTTATTTAGCAACACTTCCCGATGGAGGAGCGCAAGGACTATTTTTTGCAGAGATGCGAAAGTTTGGTGGCCCCATTCAATTACAGTGGTAGGTTAAGATGGGAAATTCCGCAGTTTTACCGCCTATTTACGTAGATACGACTATTGAATTAGCACCTGCTAAAGTTATTGCCTCATTCCCGATCAATACTTTTTTAGAAAATCTAGCGATCGCACCAGATGGGAGAATATTTGTAACTAATCACGAAGTTGGCAAGATTGTTCGCATTAGTCCAGATGGCAATCAGCAGATTCATGCCACTGTTGAAGGTAAAGTAAGTGGTCTTGCTTTTGCTGCCAACGGGAGTTTAGTGGTAACAGGCTGGAATGCCGATTCTATACCAGTGGTTTTTTTAGTAGCCAATGATGGCACAGTGGAAACCTTGTTGAAACTGCCAGATGCAATATTTCTCAATGGCATCACTCCGCTTTCTGACACTCAGTATTTAACAGCAGATTCTTATCGGGGTGCAATTTGGCTGATTGATATCGCTCAACCTCGCGCCTCAATTTGGTTAGAACATCCAATGCTTGCTCGTAGCAATTCGGAAAATATCATTCCGGCTGCAAATGGTTTGAAGCGTTTTGGTGATTTTCTCTACGTTTCAAATACGGAAAAAATGTTGCTGTTGCGCATTCCCGTTGATACCGCAGCTCGACCAGGTGAGCCGGAAATTTTTGTAGAGCAAACTAATATTGATGACTTCGCCTTTGACGTGGAAGGCAATCTTTATGGAGCAACGCACATATACAACAGTGTGGTGCGAATTGCAAGCGATCGCACTACTACTATTATTGCTCAAGCCGAGGCAGGTGTAATTGGTAGCACAGCCGTGGCTTTTGGTCAAACAGAGAGCGATCGCACCGCAATTTATGTTGTGACTAATGGTGGGATGTTCTTACCTCCACCCACTGGTGTCGTTCCTGCTAATGTTGTTCGGCTTGAAGTTGGAAAACCTGGATATCCCTTAACTTGAGCGTGGTCGAATTTTAGATTTTAAATTTGGGATTTTCAATTGAAAATTCCAAATTTAAAAAGGTTTCACAGCAAGCAAATCTCTACTTGCTTTGCAATTGATAAACTACGTGAAAAAATCTAAAATCAAAAATTGATTGGCATAAATAATGGAGATAGAACAGAACGATCAATTTGTAACCGTGGTCATTACACAACTTGTCAAACCTGGATGCGAAACTGATTACGAAGCTTGGTTGAAAGAGATAACCAGGGTTTCCAGAACTTACGTAGGTCACATGGGAACAAATGTGATTTGTCCTCAACTTGGAGTGCGAAATGAATATGTGATTATCTTCCGATTTGACAGCTATGAAAATTTAGAGGTGTGGATGACATCGCGCGATCGCGAACATTTACTTAATCAAGGTAAGCATTTAGTTGAATCCGATCCTTATGTTCAAAAAATCAGTGGATTAGAAGCTTGGTTTTCTCTTCCCGGTCAACCATTAAAAACTCCACCGCGCTATAAAACAGCCTTACTAACTTGGGGAGCTGTATATGTGTTGATTAATTTATTGAATACGTTCTTAGTACCCCTAATTCGTGGTTTACCACCCTTGATTATTTCGTTGATTATAACGATTATTATGGTTTTGCTCTTAACCTATGTTGTCATGCCTAGGGTTAGCCGCTTGTTTGGCTTTTGGCTATATCCTAAATCACGAAAAATTTAGGAATAAAGCCGAACTAACCCTATTTCAGATCCGAAGACAACCATCACAGCGATCGCGCCATCACAATATATTATTGTTCTTAGCCTTTTTCCTGAAGGAGCGATCGCCAATCTTCAATCGCCTTCTCCGTCCACAGCCAATTTTTAGCTAATTTATCTACTTGGAAATTTTCTGGCTCGGACTTGAGAACCGTTTGCCGCAACTTAATCGCTTCATTTAAATATTGCGTCTGCTTTCCATTAGATTGACTAAGTGCAGATTTATACAATCCAAGAGCTAAACCAGCATAAGAAGTTAAAGCATCTTGAGGAACTGCTGTATTTCTAGATGTTGAATTTGTGTTTTTTTCTTTGAGAGCTAAATTCAAAGCCTTGAACCAAGCATCATTGGCTCGATTCAGATTGCCTTCTGTGTAGTAGGCAAATCCCAAAGCGTTATTATACAAAAGCGATTCGGGTTTAGCTTTGGCAGCAGTTTCCCAATAACGGCGGGCATCATCGACGCTATAGTTATTGTCTCCAGTTTGGATCGACTGCCACGCCAATCGTCCCTTGTAAAAATTCACAGAGGGATCGTCAGCTTGTTTACTAGGAATTAGTTTTAAGGAAGTTTCAGCCGCAGCCAGTGCGCCCCGATTAAGTAGTTCTTCTACAGCCAATAACCCACCTTGCAAGTCACCCTGACTCAATTTTTCCGTAGCAGTAGCAGTGACAATTCCAGTCGTTTCTATTCCTAAATCGATATTGGGCTGCTTTTGAATCGGTCGAGAATCAGGTAGAGACTGGGTGGGAATTTCTGGTATTTTAGGCAGTGCTTGGGGGCGATTTTGCCACCACCAATTTAAACCGATCGCAGCAGCGATCGCACTGATCCCCACAACACCGACAATCGGCCACAGTTTGCGGCGACGGGTACGATTTCTTGGTGGGGGTGGTTGCAATTGCGAAAAATTAGAATTTTGCCAATTTTCTTCAAGGTTTCCAGGAGTTGCAGGTGGCGGTGGTGGAACTTCTCCCCACAAATCTGCTTCCTCTTCTGAGGAAGTCATTTCCTCTGAAATCTGGCTTTGGTGAAGACTATTTTCGCGAATTTGTTGATCTGATTCAGTTGGAGCTTTTTGGTTATCTAGCTGACGAAATAAATCCGAAACTATTGCAGAATCTTCTTCATAGCTTGGGTCATCATATTCAATTTCATCAACCAGATCGCCCCAAGTATCTTCTCCCAGCCAGTCCAACCCAGAAGAGTCCCGCGTCAAACCAGAAGGAATCATGTTTTCCATTCCTAAAGGCATCTCGCTATCATCAGGCATACCAGGGTACATTGTGGAAGTTGCCCCTAAAGGCGAACTATACTGATTCAGCGAATCTGTACTTGCAGATACTTCAGTTTCCTGACTCAGAAAACCGTCAAATTCTGGCTGAAGATATAAAATCGGTAATGCCCAGTACATCTGGTGAGAACCATAAGCAGAAATTAATCCTTGGCGCACCCGACTTACACACAAATCTACTGGATATCCCTGACTTAAGTTGCGGTAAAACAATTGTGTCAGCGTCAACGCCACTTCATCAGGAATCCTTTCTGACATCGCCAAAACGCTTCTAATTCCGCGCTTCACCAGACTTTCCGCTAAGTTTCGTTCTCCAGTATCTCCAGAGGGATTGGACGCTGCTGTGTAAGCGCCCAAGCAGGAATTAAACACTGCCATTTGGATATTATTGTTGACGAGCAAACCTGCCAAATCGTCCCCAGTTAAGATTTCCGTTAAGCCAGTTCTGCGACTAACAAGATAAATTTCTCCGCCATTTGCGCCTAAGTTACTATGACCAGAGTAATGGAGAACGTGGTATCTACCTTGTTCTAGGGCTTGCGTCAGTTCTTCCCGTCCTGGTTGGTCTAATACAGTGAGTTCAATTTCGGGGAAACGATTGCGACCTTCACCAGGTCGTGACGTTTGACGGTGAAGTTCCGCTTGCAGTTTTATTGCTTCTTGTTTCTGTAAGTCAAGACGGACTTGATCTGAGGGAGAGGCAATTACCATCAAGACTCTGACACCACCTTGTTCTTGTGGTGTAGGCATATTTTGCGATCGCAAAGGAGAAGCCCCCGAAATCCCACTTTGGAAGCGAGAAAAAGCCACATAAGGCCCAGTGGCCAGAGGGCGATCGCCTGCGTGCATCACTTCCCAAGGCAAACGAGCTAATCTAGTGTCTTTTAGCCCCAAGCGTAACCGTAGTACTTGTTGATGGTTCTGGGCAATACCTTGGGCAGTAATCCAACTATCTCTGAGAGTGCCTTGAAATAGGGCGTTATAAAATTGTTGACCCAACGCCACTAAATTCACAGAGTTTCTGGCGATATCGCTTTCATGGCCACCAGAGGTAAATGGATCTCCCTGCAACACCGAATTCAACGGGTCATTCATCAAATGCCCAGCAGCCATCAACCAATCAGCTATAGGCCAAGTCACCAATTCTTCTGCCAATGGTACCCCAGGCGCGACTTGTTCCGTCCGCACCAAGTAGTCATTTTGCCCTACTGGGGTTACGGAAATATGGAATTCCTGGGTCACAACTTCTCCTGTCCGCCTCCTAAATCTGGTTTGAAACGCGAAAGTTTCAAGTCGATTTTTCGCTCTCTCTGATAATTTAGATGCATCCTGCCCCTGAATGTTTCTGATTCGGTGTCGTTTTGGTTTTTCTGCCTTTACAACTTTATCCGGATCGGATTACCTGGGTCTAGAACACTTAATTGGTAGATGCACCTTGATCTTCAACTCCCCTAGTTGGCTAATACCCACTGGGGGTTTTTTTATTTTTGGCAATTCTGACCAAGCCCCGTTGGGGCAGGGTATAGGGTATAGGGTGTCGGGTGTAGAGAAAAAAATAGCCCCAAAAACTGGTGGGATACAAGCCCCGTCTTTTAAGACGATTGCACCCGTCGGG
>JADEXV010000503.1 GCA_015206945.1 Nostocales cyanobacterium LEGE 12452
CCCCTGCTCCCTTGCCCCAAATTGTTAAGCTGGGTTCCAAGTGCCGTGGAAGCCGTGGGGAATGACGCTAGGTAATCCTAGTTTGCAAACGGGTTCTGCATCCAGGCGATCGCTATCAAATACCCAAACTTCACTACTATGAGTATTAGCATCGTATACAACGGTTAGCACCCAGCCTTGCTCAGGGTTTTGGACATCTTGAGCGTGGATGGGTTCTGAACCATAGCGATTTTCTCCTAAGTCTGCTTCAGTAAGGGTTTCAGTTTTATAGTCAAAGCGGGCGATCGCACCAAACCATTCTTTGTCTATATCCCCTCTTTGGGGCATTAATGATACATAAGTATAGCGGCAAGGTTGCCCAACTTGCGATCGCTGCACTACAGGAAATTCACACTTGCGGTTGACAACTTCCTGCATTTCTATAACTTTACCAGTTTGAGGATTGAGCCGGACTTGCCACAATGTTCCTTGAGTTACTGTGTGCGTCTCACCACTTGCGAATTCTCTGAGATACTCATTAGTTTGGTCAAAATCTGCATATCGCACCATGTCCAAAACCACGGAACCGTCTTTATCTTCATAGCCATTGCCAAAATGCCAATTGAACCAAGGATCGGTTTCGCCACGACTAACTAAAGATAAGTTTTCCCGATCGAAGATTAACACCTGGGTTCCTAACTGAGGTTCCCACAACAGAGATTCACTAAAGGTAGTCAAACCTAACAAAAGTGATAGCTTTTTCATCCGCAGCGGTGGCATGAAAAACACCAGATACCTTTGAGTTAAAACAAAATCATGCATTATCGAGTAGCGATCTAGCTTAAAAGCCGTTTTTTGGACAATTTTGCCAGTGCGATCGCTTTTGTAGAGATTCAGTTGTACAGAACTTCCGATACTGATTCCAAAGTTAAAAATCTCGCCTGTTTGTGAATCACGCTTGTAATGAGCAGAATAAGGTAATCCATTATCCAAAGCGCCTAAATCATCCAATCCCTTCGTTTCTAAAGTTTGCAAATCAAGGGCGTAGGGATTTGTTGCTTCCCACAAAGCCAACAATTTATCAGGTAAAGCCAACACTGAGGTATTCGCTGCATTCTTGATCTGTCGGTTCCAGCGCTTCCAGATCGGGCCTGGCCGATGCATCCCATAGACACCATAAAGAAACCTATCTGCTTGAGTTTCAGCTAGATATTCTGCTGTTTGCACATAGCGATAGACTCCGGTAGCTCCTGCATCTGTGAAATGAACGCCGAGAATTGCCCCATCTCCGTCAAACCAGTGTCCCACGCGATCGCCACCGCGTTCTAGCCGTGCGGGGCCATTGCGGTAAAGAGTGCCACGCAAGCCATCTGGGATTTTCCCAGAAATAATTGACAGTTGAGTAAGGGGAAATTCTTTTGCCGGTTCTGCGATCGCCCCAGCCCAAGATTTATTTATTGACTTTTTGGTAATAGTCTGCATACTAAAACTTCTCGAAATATTGATAATGTAGACAATTGCATTTTTACATTGTTGCAATTTTTTAAAGATGCAAAAAATAGAGTGAGCCTTGTTGATTTATCAAGAAAGCCTCTTTTCTCCCACC
>JADEXV010000296.1 GCA_015206945.1 Nostocales cyanobacterium LEGE 12452
GTTCGTTAGCCAGGTGAGTGTGATATTGTCCAGAACATCATCTCGTGAAAGCCCTTCGGAAACCCCGGCGAACGATCGTGAAATCAGTGCCAAACTAGGTTGATCATGGTCAAGGAACATGGTAGCCAAGCCAACTGGTGAATCTGCTGTTGCCAGAAGCGTCTGAGGACGCGTGCCCATAAAGAATGCATAAGTAACGTGCTTGTAGGAAAAGCTCAACTGGTCGTATGCCTTTTTTTCTTCGTCTGAAAGGCCTGCTGGTGCGGGTGCTCCTGAGAAAGCCCCTTTATCAATCTCAGAAGGGACGGCAACAGGAAAATTGGTAGCCATAGCTATCAAATTATCGGGAGATTGTACAGCCATCACGTCTGTGATTAGCCCACCCCAGTCACCGCCCTGCGCAACAAATTTCTCGTACCCAAGACGCTTCATCAGGGTAACCCAAGCATACGCGATTTGAGATGGCCCCCAGCCGGTTGTGCTGGGCCTTCCAGAAAACCCATACCCTGGTATCGACGGTATCACAACATCAAATGCATCTTCGGCTTTCCCGCCATATGCTGTTGGGTTGACAAGTGGGTCAATGATTTTCAACTGCTCCACGATTGAGCCAGGCCATCCGTGGGTAACAATGATAGGCAATGCATTTTTATGCTTTGACTTTACATGGATAAAATGGATATCAAGTCCATTAATTCCCGTGATGAAGTTCGGGTAGGAATTGATTTTCGCTTCCACTTTGCGCCAATTATACTTGGTAGCCCAGTAGCTGGCAAGCGCCTTGGTTGTCGCCAGTGGGACGCCTTGCGTTTGATCATTGACCGTCTCTTTTTCGGGCCATCTTGTTGCTAAAATGCGGCGCTTTAAATCGTCAAGATCCGCTTGTTTAGCATGAAACTTAAAAGGACGGATAGCGTCACTAGACAGCCGGGAACCAGGCCCGATCATTCCTAGAGTGTGAAATTGGACCAAGACCAGAAAACAGGCAACCAAGATCACAATTGATAGGATACTTTTACCATTTTTCATCTTTTTAATGTTTATTGTTTGAATAATTCTATCTGGTCAAACTATTCTCATGCCATGATATAACTATTTAACAATCAGCATTTTAATTTCTGTATTGACCACAAAAAGTGTCTACATTTCGCAATTTTGAGGGCAGTAGCGTCGGCATTTCGTGATGCCCATATCTGCCACCGCCGCAGATGACTGTCGGTCCTTTTTTTAATACAGAAAATATCTCGACCTTTAGACCAGGTTGGTAACCACCTATCAGCCAGTTCGATATCGTTATTCTACAAAAGTTTGGTCTTCGGTACCGGTCAAGTGCCATTCCATCTTTTTTGACGTCTATAAAGCGACGTTACGGCACAGGCCGCGTTGGTTGGTTCTTAGAAAAGTATGCACGGACCCTGTCAATTGGTTTTAAAAGGATCCAGTTCATACTAATTGTAGTTAGTACCGCAAAATGCTTCAATCGATGGCTTGCAGGTATAAGTTGATAATAGTTGGCCTCCTTTTGCTGTCGTTCCTTCAAAAGTGTAAAGCCCAGATCCATCCAGTCGAATTTCCAAAAAAAGCGCTTCTAGCCCTTCAAACCAGTAAGTCAGATACCAGTCGCATTAGGCTGCTGTTAACGATAGCGACTTACTACCTCGATAAGGAACATTATGTCAAGAAGGATTTGGACAGTGGCTATATCTTGATCAAACAGGCAAATCAACTATGCGTTAAGCTGCACGATGTAAACTTGCAATATGAAGTCCTTGCAAAAACAGGTCAATATTTTGTTAAGTCGGGTTTTTTGGAACGTGGTGTCCAGTATGCGAAGCGGGTAATTAATTACCATCACAAAACGGGCAATTTGAATAAGGAAGCAGATTCCTGGCAAGATCTGGGACAGCTATACGACAACAATGGTCACTTGGGGCATGAGGCGGATCAGATAGCCTCATATCAGCATGCGCGCTCCATCTATTTACAAAACAATGAGCCGGTTAAGGCGGCGATGGCTCTAAGTGAGATGGCTAATGTCCACACAAACTTGGGTCAGCTTGACCTAGCTGAGAAAGAGCTGAATCAAGTTTTAGCAGAATACAAAGCCTCGGGATATAAAAAATTGCAGGACGTCTACCGTGAACTCTCCGCAAATGCGCTGTACAAGGGAAACTATTATCGTGCTCTTTCCTTTGCGTCAGAGGGCGTAAAAAGCATGCGGGCCAGTGGTGACACACTTTGGGCAAGTCAATTATACCATCATATGGCTATGATCAATTTTGCAGTGAAAAATTATTCCGACGCATTGGAATGGATTCGCAAAGCAGTAATAGCTGAAAAGGGCGAATTTTCATTCGCATATAAGTGTGTATTAGTTCAGACTCTCTTAGAATTAAACAAGACAAAGGAAGCGTATCTTGCTCTCACAGGTCTGCTAAAACAAGAATCACGTCTTAACTTGTATGAATCTTTAAATTTATACCGCGTGACGGCTCTATATTACAATAAGGTCAATAACAGCGATCGCGCTGTCCATTATAACTTAAGGATTTTAAATCATCCCAAATTGAAGGATGTTAGTGACGATTACTTTAATAAATGGTCTGTGATTTGCGACAACGAGATTGCGGGAATTTTCATTAAGAGCAACGAGCCAGCCAAAGCTGGAAAGTATCTTATTCATGCAGCATTGATCTTCAAAAATGCGCAATCACCCCTTGAACCGCGCCATTTGGCAACTTTTTATGGTCATAGCTATAAATATAATCTTGCGATGGGGCAGTATCGGGCAGCCGTTGTCGATTTAGAGAATCGTGACAGGATCCAGGATTCTCTTTTTACCGCCGATAAGGATAAACAAGTTGCAGAACTCAACATACAATATCAAAGTGCTCAAAGGGAACAGTCGATAAGGAATCTGCGCAGTCAGCGAGATGTTCAACAAGCCAGACTAGAAACGGCCAACCTTCAAAGAAACATCACCATTGCGGGTATCCTCTTAATGATCGGAGTAAGCGCATTTATATACAGGACCTATCAGCATAAGCAGCAAGCAAACAAGATCATTACGGAAAAAAACCAATTGCTACAGCATTTGCTCACTGAAAAAGAGTGGCTCCTTAAAGAAGTCCACCACCGCGTGAAAAACAACCTTCATACTGTCATCAGCTTGCTGGAATCACAGGCAAGGTATCTTGAAAATGATGCACTAAAAGCAATCGAAACAAGCCAAAACCGCATTTTTGCCATGTCGTTGATACATCAGCAATTGTATCAATCGGAGGATATCAAAACGATTGAAATGGACAGTTACATCGAAGAGCTGGTTAGCTCTCTACGAGATAGCTTTGACACAAGCAGAATCGAATTCACCCAAAGGATTGATCCCATAAATCTAACCATATCGTATGCCATCCCACTTGGGCTGATCATCAATGAAGCGGTGACCAATTCGATCAAATATGCCTTTCCTGATAATAGAAAAGGGGAAATCCGTATTTCAATGATTGGTAATACTGATCTGATAAGTTTGGAATTAGCCGATAACGGTATCGGCATGCCAGAAATTAAGAATGAGAGCGAGCATGACTCAATGGGATTGCGCCTGATGAGAGGGCTAAGTGAAGATATAGATGCCGAAATTCATTTTGAAAGTGCAAATGGCACTAAGATTACAATCGTATTTAAACCAGATGCATTCAATGACGTTGATAACTTTGTGAAACCCGCTGAACACGAATGTACATAACCCATGAACACCAAAATCTTAATTGTCGAAGATCAATTTATTGAAGCGGACAACCTTAGATCGATACTGCGCGCTGCCGGATATGCAGTTTGCAGGATTGCCCGCTCTGTAAGTGAGGGGTTGCAAATCGTTGAAAGTGAAAAACCGGATTTGGTATTGGTTGATATCAGGCTGAAAGGAGAGTTAACGGGGATCGATCTGGCGAAAATCTTGCGAAAAAAAAATATTGCATTTGTCTTCTTATCGGCTAATTCAAGTAAACCTATTCTGGATGCAGCAAAAGCCACCAGGCCATATGGATTTCTTGTAAAGCCGTTTCGTGAACGGGACGTGTTAGTGATGTTAGAAGTTGCCTGGTATTTGCATCATCAAAACCAGGAATCAATAAAAGAGAACAAGCGTTCGGCAGGTTCATCGACAGGTAGCGAGCTTAAAAGAATCATCGGGAGTAGTGAAAGCATGCGTGAAGTGCTCGAAAGTGTTAAAGTTGTCGGTGCGTCAGACCTTTCGGTTTTAATATTAGGGGAAAGTGGTACAGGGAAAGAACTTGTTGCTCAAAGTATTCATGAGATCTCTTCTCGCAAACAAAAGCCGTTTGTCGCAGTCAACTGCGCTGCAATACCAGCGACTTTAATAGAATCAGAGTTATTTGGCCACGAGAAAGGTGCCTTCACAGGGGCAACCGAAAAGAGGATTGGCAAATTCGAGCAAGGAAACGAAGGCACTGTTTTTTTGGATGAAATCGGCGAAATGCCCCTGGAATTGCAGGTGAAATTGCTTCGGGTATTGCAAGAAAAGGAAGTTGAGCCAGTTGGCGGACAAAAAAGAAAGGTCAATGTGCGGATCATTGCGGCAACAAATCGCAACTTGGAAGAAGAAATTTCAATGCACCGCTTCAGACTTGACCTTTACTACCGTTTAAATGTTTTTCCGATCGCCCTTCCACCCCTGCGCGAACGCAAGGAGGATATTATACCGCTGGCCAAACACTTTGTGAACATCTTCTCACAAGCCGAAAACAAAGTAATTACCGGGATTGCTGACCACGTCATTAAATCTATGGTCAACTACGAATGGCCTGGTAACATTCGCGAGCTTGAAAATTTAATGGCAAGGAGCGTTTTGCTAACGAACGGGCCGGTTATCGACCTACTGAAACTCCCAAATCAAAGCAAATCTTCCGCCTCAAGCCAGCAAACAGCCGTAAAAACCATGGTCGAACTTGAACGTGACCATATCTTGTCAACGCTTGAATCATGTAATTGGAAAATACATGGATATGGAGGCGCCGCAGAGCTTCTGGATCTGCACCCTTCAACCTTGAACTCACGCATGAAGAAACTGGGCATTGAGAAAAAATATTTGCGCAATGACGAGATGTGACCGACACCAAATTGTATTTGAGAACGAGATCTTGCTAAAACATCTGCGATTAACAGATGCTGATTCACTGGGATTGTGGTTAACGAAAGGCTTATGTAGCGACATTGATGCTCATATCAGCTTTGACATCGGCATCGGTAGCCGGACCTAAATCACTTTTCAGCTAGACACATTAAACGACACGAAACGTATCTAAACACACCGGTAGGCATTGAAGCCTAGCGTAAGGACTTCATTCGTCTAGGTCAGCGTGGAGCCGTCGTCTAAAATCAGTGAAGTTCGTCCCGCTATTCGCTTTAAAAAACTTACTAAAATGGGCAAAATCTTCATAACCTAGTGTCAAGGCAATTTCCTTCATTCGTACCTGAGAATCTATTGCAAGTCTTTTAGCTTCGAGAATTATTCTTTGCTGTATATGATAACTTGCCGTAAAGCCTGTGTTCTTTTTTATCACATCGTTCAAATGGCTAGGCGTTACAAATAGGCAACTGGCATATTCGCTAACTAATTTTTTCTCGCAGTAATCGCTGTTTACCAAAAGCATGAATTTCCGAAGTAGCACGGCATCACAACCTGATATCTGCATGCTAGCCGGGCGTTCAATCTTCCGTGACAGGAGAATCATGAGCATTCTTAAAAGGCCTTGCAGTGCTTCGGATTTAGATTTGAAGCTATTTGTCAGTTCTTTAATCATTCCTAGAACTATGAACTGGACCTCGACCTGCAGATAACTATCCAGGCAGACCACCCGCAAAACCGTCCTATTAGGATGTTCGAGAGAATGAAATAGATCAAATGCCTCCCGGCCACTCGTAAATAACAGCTCCTGTGAAAAATTAATGCAATAACCTTCAACGTATTCATGTGGATGTACAAGGTATCGTTGTCCTGGTGAAAGCAGAAAGACGTGATTATCGCCGATTTCATGCGTATCTATGTCAACGTTAAGCCTGGCCGCCCCCTTTCTTATCCAAACTATTTGATAATATTCCTGGGAAATAAGTTTAGTTTGTGGCTCAGCTTGCTTGCCCGGTGAAGACTCGAAAGGCCGGACTTCAAGACACGTAATGCCCCCCATTTTCGCATTCAAACTGTTGCGAGATACCTGATTACGGCGTCTAAATTGAGCCAGGCTCGGCGGAGCAAACTGAGCCACCTGGAAGCGATCTGATAGGTAGCCTTTGTATAGTCCTGAAATAGCTTTACACAGAAGCGAAAACGGATGAAAGCAAAAAGGAAGGAAGTCACGATCAAAAATCGAAAACCTTGGGAACGACTTACTGAGGTGGAAAAGAAGCGGATTGTTCGCGAGGTAAATTCGGGGTTACTTGGTCAACGCGCAGCTGCTCGCAAATATGGCCTGAGCCGCAACAGCGTTAGTGCATGGATTGACGATTATTCATCGTTTGCTATTAAGCCTGACGATGTGGTAGAAGAAGCCGATAGCGATATGACTGAAAGCACCAAGACTCGTATTTTGGCCAAACAGGTCGAGAATCTTACAAAACAGCTTGCGAAGGCAAACCTAAAAATTAGCTCTCTGCAGACGTTAATTGAGGTAAGTGAGCAGGAGCTTAATATTAAAATCAGAAAAAAGTCTGGTACCAAACAGTTAAAAAAATGAGGCAGAAACATCCCGGAGAAAGCCTGGGGAGTCTTTGCGGACTGTTTGGCGTCACACGTCAGGCTTATTACGAGGCAGCAGCGCATGAAAAGAAGACATCGATAATCCATTCACTGGTTTTATCACTTGTGAGCGATTATCGGAACGACATTCCATTGATCGGAACTAGAAAACTACATTTCTTACTCCTGCCGGCTTTATTGGAGCATGGCGTTACAATTGGAAGAGATCAGCTGTTCGACCTACTTCGTTTCCATGGACTTCTGATACGAAGGCGGAAGCGAATGGTAAAAACCACAGATTCATCTCACTGGCTAAAAAAGTACCCTAACTTAATCAAAGATCTCATTGTCACAGGGCCTAATCAATTGTGGGTTAGTGACTTGACTTACATAAAGACATTGGAAGGGTTCAGCTATCTGAGCTTAATAACAGATGCATTTTCGAGGAAAATTGTCGGATACTGCCTTTACCCAACCCTAGAAGCGATAGGATGTATAAAGGCACTAAAAATGGCAGTTACCTCGCGAAAATATGACCCTACGTACTTTTTGATCCATCATTCGGATCGAGGAATTCAATACTGTTCGGCCGAATACGTGAATATACTTAAAGAAGAAAATATCGCCATAAGCATGACCCAGAGCGGTAGTCCTTACGATAATGCGCTTGCGGAAAGAGTAAACGGGATAATAAAAAATGAGTTTTTCCCCAAGCGAGTCTACCAGAATCACCGAGAAGCTGAAAAGGCTATCGCTAAAATCATTCATGCATACAATATGAAGCGGCCGCATGCAAGCATAGATTATTTAACTCCTGATCAGGCGCATTCGCATCAGGGCATTTTACCAAAGCGTTGGAAGCGATATCAGCGAAAAAGGAAGAATGTCGTTGAACAGGCTGACTCATAAATCGCCCGATTCAGCTACCACATTCTTCTTGCATCCCGTTCAGGTGAGGGATGACAAGAAAAATGTTCAGAACAGTCAACAAGGCCTGAGCTCGAAACACTTATATTAGTGTGTAAAGTAATTTCAGAATTAAGGAAATCCAGGTGTAAAGGGATTGCAGGACTAACAAAAAGACACGTCAAGTTTTATTAGGATTATTATCAAAAACTGTAAAGTTTTTTTAGGACGACACACTTATAAAATTAAGAACTAAACTTGATTTTGGTGCATTTTCATTCTCACCCGCATGGACTGGCCCTTGAGCTCGATGCGGTTTGCGTGCTGTAAGATTCGGTCCATTATCGCGTCCCCCAGGGTCGGCTCAGCCAGGTACTCATACCATTTGTTGATCGGCAGTTGCGATGTAATAATGGTCGATGCTTTTGCATGGCGGTCTTCAATAAGCTGCATAATTGCCAATTTAGCATGGTTATCCAATGGTTGTAGTCCCCAGTCATCCAGGATTAATAAATGCATTCTCTCAAGCCTGGCCAACTCCTTGGCATATGAACCATCCGCTTTAGCCAGATGAAGTTTTTGCAGGAGTTTTGGTAGGGAAAAATAGGCTACCCGTAAACCCATTTGGCATGCCTGGTAGCCCAAGGCCGTAGCAATAAAACTTTTACCACAGCCCGTAGCTCCGGATATGAGAACATTTTCACTTCGTGTAATGAAGCTCGCATCGGC
>JADEXV010000297.1 GCA_015206945.1 Nostocales cyanobacterium LEGE 12452
ATACCGTATCTATTGGGAAAACAAGTATGGCTTCTTTAGTCCACAAGGCGTGAAGATCCCCGTGGTGGTAAGCGCTTTCCCTGACGAGCTCTATCAGGCGCCCCGCAGCTGGGTCGAAAAGGCTTACCCTAATATGATATATTACAAAAAGCATGAAAAGGGTGGTCACTTTGCTGCCTGGGAACAACCCGAACTTCTAGTTAAGGACATCCGCGAAGGGTTCAGACCGCTGCGGAAGTCATTCGCTTTTGAATGATGAAAATCAATTTTCCACGTCGATCTGCATGCATGTGCAGGTCGATGCGGGTCGCATCCCTTTCAATTAAATTCAATCAAGATGGAAAGCCCTGTCCAAACTGTTGACCTGTCGAAGGAAGCGGCAGAAACAATCCGATCGTTTCGGATTTCCGCACCCCAAACGCAATTGGATGATCTCAGAAGCCGCATACGGGCAACAATATTTCCAGAAAAGGAAACTGTTGGCGACTTTTCTCAAGGTATGCCGTTGGACACGATCCAATCGCTGGCAAAGTACTGGGGCAACGAGTATGACTGGCGCAAAATTGAGGCGAAACTAAATTCATTTCCGCATTTTGTCACAGAAATCGACGGGCTTGACATTCATTTCATCCACGTTAAATCGCCACATGCCAATGCGTTGCCTATCATAATCACTCACGGGTGGCCGGCTTCAATCATGCATAGTCTGAATATCATCCGTCCTCTGACGAATCCCACCCAATTTGGAGGAAAAGCGAGTGATGCTTTTGATTTGGTAATACCGTCGCTTCCTGGATTCGGGTTCTCGGGCAAGCCAACCATGGAAGGTTGGGGGCCTGACCGCATTGGACGCGCTTGGGTGATGTTGATGAAGCGGCTTGGTTATGACAAATTCCTGGCCCAAGGTGGCGATTGGGGCGCGATCATTACTGAGATAATGGCGGCAGAGTGCGCCGATAATTTGCTCGGTATTCACACCAATATGCCCAATGCCGTGCCAGCCGAGATTGATGCAGCCGCATTTTCCGGGGCACCGTTACCGACTAACCTAGCCCACGATGAAAACGAAGCGTACGAGCGGCTAAGATTTACATACAAGAACGTCAATTATGCTTTTTATATGGGATCACGTCCGCAAACGTTGGTCGGATTAGCCGATTCTCCCGTCGGGATGGCGAGTTTCATGATCGATTTTGACCCGCGAGGCCGGCAGCTAATTGCTCAGGTCTTTGCCGGAATCCCTCACGGACTTTCCCGGGACGATATCCTGGATAATTTGACACTATTCTGGTTGACCAATACGGCAGTTTCTTCTGCCAGGATCTACTGGGAAAACAAATTTTCCTTCTTCGTCCCAAAAGGTGTTACAGTGCCGGTTGGAGTAAGCGTTTTCCCAGACGAACATTTTCAGACACCGAAGAAGTGGGCAGAAATGGCATATCCAAACCTGATCTATTATCGAAAAGTTGAAAAAGGGGGCCACTTTCCTTCCTGGGAACAACCAGGGGTTTTTGTCGCTGAGCTTCGGGCGGCCTTCCGTTCATTACGTAAGTGAGCGGGAAAGCAAACTAATTAATGCAAAAAGTATTAATCCGCATGAACAACCGACCCATTGGTTGCCAGTTGATTCATGCCCTTATCTTTTACAAACAACTTAATCTCTAAAACAATGGGAAACACAAATGAAAGTATTGCTTCGGCAATTGCGGCCAATGAGACGGTCCGTGGTTTCAAATTTGAGGCGGCACAAGCCGACCTTGACGATATGAAGGCACGGATTTTAGCGACAAAATGGCCCGAGAGGGAAACGGTTAAGGATGCCTCACAAGGAGTTCAACTTGCAACAGCGCAAGCACTTGCCAATTATTGGGCGAGTGACTATGACTGGCGTAAAATCGAACAAAAACTGAATTCATATCCTCAGTTTATTACCGAAATCGACGGACTTGACATTCATTTTATTCACGTAAAATCAAAACATGAAGACGCCCTGCCAGTGATAGTTACCCATGGGTGGCCAGGCTCTATCATTGAACAACTGAAGATCATTGACCCGCTCACAAATCCTACTGCCTATGGAGGCACACCGGAGGATGCTTTTGATGTGGTAATACCTTCAATGCCTGGCTACGGATTTTCAGGGAAGCCAACTGAAACCGGTTGGGGGCCGGAGCGCATTGCTCAGGCTTGGGATGTGCTCATGAAGCGGCTTGGTTATATGAGTTACGTAGCCCAAGGAGGTGACTGGGGGGCAATTGTTGTCGATCAACAGGGTTTGCAAGCACCCGAAGGATTGCTTGCTATCCACACCAACATGGCCGGTATTTTTCCGGCAGAAATCGATGGGGCTGCCTTTTTAGGCTCTCCCGCACCTGCTGGTCTTTCCTCAGACGAAAAACTGGCATTCGACCGTTTGCAATTCGTTTATCAAAAAGGGATCGCTTACGGGTTTCAGATGGGTTTGCGTCCGCAAACTTTGTACGGGATCGCTGATTCGCCAGTTGGCCTGGCAGCATACTTCCTTGATCACGATGCACGCAGCTATGATCTGATTTCCCGCGTTTTCCAGGGTGAGAGCCAAGGCCTTACGCGCGACGACATACTCGATAACATTACGATCACATGGTTGACAAACACCGCACTTTCCGGTGCGCGTCTTTACTGGGAGTATTGGGGCAAGGGGTATTTCAATGTCAAAGGTGTTTCTATCCCTGTCGCAGTGAGCGTCTTCCCCGACGAGCTTTATCCTGCTCCCAAGAGTTGGACAGAAAAAGCTTATCCCCAACTAATCCACTACAATCAAGTCGAAAAAGGCGGGCATTTTGCAGCTTGGGAACAACCTGAAATATTCGTAAATGAGCTACGGGTAGGCTTTAGGTCAATCCGCTGATAAGGCAAGTCTAATTCTATGTTGAAACCGGGGCAAGCATTAGTTAAGGTGTCCCGGTTTATTTTTTTCCCTTGAAATAGTATAAGGTCTATTGCCAATCACATCAACCTATTTAAGATGAACGACAAAGGTCTACTTTTCATTCCTGACATAAGTGGTTTCACTGATTTTGTATCAACCATGGAGATTAGCCACAGTCGGCATATCATTCAGGAATTGTTGGAATTAATTATAGATTCCAACGAGCTGTCCCTCGAAGTATCGGAAGTAGAAGGAGACGCCGTACTTTTTTACAAATTCGGCGAGCTTCCTGAACTTTCTTTGATATATGACCAGGTCACCAGGATGTTTCAAAGTTTTCATAGCCATCTTACCATTTATGAGCAAAACCGTACGTGCCATTGCCTGGCGTGCATTTCTGCAATCAATCTGAGCCTAAAAGTGATTACACACTATGGGGAATTTACCATGTTTCAGGTAAAGCACTTCAATCAGCTGTTTGGCAAAGATGTTATTGTGGCCCATCAGTTGCTAAAAAACGATATAGATCACTCAGAATACTGGCTAATAACCAATGGCATGCACAAAGGCTATCCATCAGCGACATTTGCAAACCCGGTTCAATGGCATAACGGCGCGAAGCAAACTGACCGCGGTGAGATACCGTTTCTGTATACCAAACTGCACCAAGTCGCCAAAATAGTCTCATAGCGATTCTAGAATTCTTACGTACATAGTGTTGCGTTAATTTTTTTCTATAACTAAAAAACAGTCACAAAATATGAAACTCTACCTGCTTGTCGGTGGGCTTTTGGTTATCTCACTAGCCACCGTCATTACAATCAATTTAGTGCGGGCACAGCAGCCTGGTATCAAGCGGACTGAACTGCAGCGTCATGATATGGGCATTCCTGGACGGGAGGCCGTTCAAGTCTTAATCGACTTCCAGCCAGGGACAGCATTTGCGAAGCATTTTCATCATGGGGAAGAACTAATCTACGTGATTGAAGGCACGCTGGAATATCAGGTGAATGATGACGCGCCAGTCGTCCTTCAAGCGGGGGAAGTCCTGTTTATTCCAAGCAAAACTGCTCATTCAGCAAGGAACAGGGGAACGGTGAAGGCTAAGGAGCTTGCGACCTATATCGTCGAGAAAGGTAAACCTATCGTTACAATTGTCAAGTGAGCGCATCTTTAATAAAACAGCCATGGAAATTTCAAAAAGGAACTTTTGCATTCATGGAAATGGGTGATAGGAGTGTCTATTTAACATAATGTAATTTATAGAAATTTTTGGGCTAGCGTAACGGTAACAGTGGGGACTGTATAAGCAAAGTGGGGGATAACAGTACCTATCGCACTTAAAGCTTGCGTTCATTAATCATGTTGCGTCCCTGGGACTTATGCACTGTTCCCGAGACGGCTATTTGATGTAGCTTTTATGGGATTTTCGCCGGCCTCAGGACCAGGCGCAAAGAACCGACGTTCTAAGAGACTACATCGAAGGTTGGTAAGGTAGCTGAAAAATGTCACTGATTTGTTATTTAATGTCACAAATCATATATTTGTAGAAATAGTTAGCAAACCACGGTTTTCTATATGATATCTATCTTATATGCTAGTCTGGCGCTTGGATGTCTGGCTCTATGTCTGTACCAGGTCGTCGCGCAGGTTTTAACAGTTAGAAAAAGAGATTCAATTTTCGAAAGACAAGAGGATAGACGATAGCAAGCATTTCCGGCTAGCAACCGTAATAGACCGGTAGTCTTAGGCTTCAACTTGGCTGGTTTGAATAAGTATAAAACCCCTCAATACTTAAATCTTCATCCAGGGCCAGCCAATGGATCCCAAAAGCAGAAAGCTCAAACTGCTCGCGCTCCGCCTGGGAAGCGTTAAAAAGCCTTGGAAACCACCCCAGCGGCATGCTCCGCTCTTCATCTGATGCTATCCGGATAAAGATGTGATCATCTTGAAACCAAACAGCTTTTATACTAATCTCCATGCCATGCTGCTCCAAATCGAGTTCGATACTTTCCCATACATTCTCAGGGTTCACTGTGATCAGCTCCCCTCTTGCCTTATTGGATCTAGCCTCTTTGACCTTCTTCTCAAATGAAGGGCTGTAAGGGTCCTTTTTGCGTTTTCCTGATTCATTCATCATTCAAAACCTAGGTAGATTTAGCCGGTAGGCATTGCTATATCCTGGTCCGGATCAAAAGCTTACCTTTTGCTGACGGGTTTTTGGGTATGTATTTAAGATACATTTTCGTGCCATAATAATCATGAGGCCCGGAAATGACATTGACATTTCCCTTTGGGAAGTCTAATGATATAAGCACTATTCAGTCTCACAAAACGCTCCAACGTGAGACATCTGATCTCCTGATCGCCATGGCTTAAACCAGTCGCACCGTTCGGATGTTTCGTGAGACTAACAAACGAGTGAAACTGTTCCTCTCATGCATTACGCCGAAAAGTAGCGGAAAAACTAGACAGTGTCTGAAAAAAGCGCCTGCACAGTAGCCAACCAATGATTAAACCAAATGCGATAATTTTTCCGGGCAATAAAAGAACCTGGAAAATTAACAGCAGCCGGTTATAGTCGTCTGATATGCGAAATGGGTTATCAATCAGTCCACCAGCCCAACCCATATTTGAGGTTTCCGGCTTGGCGGCAATGAAATGACTTATCATCACATACAAAATGAACCAACACACTCTTATGATGACGGTACCAACACCATTATGCAGCCGGTTAGATAGAACCCAGTAAAAGCCAATACCCGCTAGAAGTAAACCGGCGAACGCAATGACGTAGATAAGCCATTTTTTAGGCGGCTTACCGCTATCATCCGGATCTTCGTGATGTGCATCTACTTTGCCAACAGGACCGGGGTTAGAAGGTTCGAAAAGCCACTCAACTAAGCTCATTCTACGTTTGTATTTTAAAGAAAATTTTGATGAATAGTGCAGTTCGATCGGTAAATTGATTAAAAATATGACAATACTTTACACCATTTAGCTACTTATCACATTGAAAGTATCATGTTATTCTCAGCTTTATACCATTTATTTTTTTAATGGTTGTAAACTGATTTAACAGGCCAATGGCACATGGTAAACTTGCAGGTTGGCTTGTTCTCTACAATCTGCTCCAACGTGAGACTGTAAACTCTCGCCTGTCTAGCGCAGTCCGCTGCAATGTTCGAAAGTTACTTGGGACTGCTTAAAAGGCAATTTCAACCGTGTTGTGACTTCTCTTATAACATCCCAAGAACTTTCACAGATTAGCCATCCCCCTCTTGCTTTGTGTCTTGTTGTGTAACATAAAGAGACTATCAGAACTGTTTGTCAATCTCATAAAACCCTCCAACGTGAGACATTGGCCGATAAGGCAGGAATGGACAATAAAGTCTCACACGGTCTTGCACTGATATGCGGCGGCACAGATAACACCACGGCAGAATACATCTCTAAGCGTTTGCCAAACGATTTGAAGTTTATAGGTGCCAATCCGGACGGCTCCCCCCCGCGAAAGGGAGACAAAGCTCATGGAACCGCACCAAATCATTTATTCAGACAATATCATTTGTGAGCTTAATAACTTTGATGAACTCCTATTATTTGAAAAATCAAATACACGTAGTTGCCTTTTGCAAAGATAATGCCATGTCAAACCCGTTTTATTAGTTAAAAATGATGATGGCTGCCAGGAGCGGCGAGCATACTGCCAAGTTTTACGAAATCTCTGCATTGGGAGTGAACAAAAATATTTAGCCTAAAATAAGGATAGAAATGGTCAAAGCCACTACTTTACTCACCTAGACCTAAAAACTATCCAACGCATGCGCATACACGTAAAAGCTGGCTTAGCACTCGCAATTGGTGTAATTTTTAATGTTAATGACGCTTTTTCACAAAAACTTCCCGTAATCAAAGCCTCTGTCAACAAAGCCGATATCAAAGTAGGGAATGAGTTACAGGATGTTAACTGGACAATCAATGCCACGATCCGTCCTGATGTATTTGATGTTTATCTTCCAAAAACCGGCCTTCCGGTCACTTTTATCACAGACAAGGACTCGATCCGGGTGGAGGTAAAACCGGGCGATTATCGAGAATTCGTCATACTGGTAAACGACAAAGATAGTGCGCTTACTGCCGTTAAAGCGTTTCTCGACGTTCCGCGGGCACATTTTTCTGAGGATTACAAAAAGTCGCACACAGGAAAAACATTTGTTGAGATCCCGCAGGTTTATGAGCTGGTCAATGTCGTCTTTGCACTGACCAACGAAGGTAAAAAGGATAATGGGATGATCAGAAAAGACAATCCTTATTACTCGGATGTGTTAAAATGGTTTCAAAACTATGGCAACGAGCCGGTTGTGAATGCATTGAATGCCGCGCTTGCAAATGCAGACAATTACCATTCACTGAAAATGGACGCTTATGCATTTGAATTTCAAAATGGAAAAATAGTTCAAAGCCCTGTTTATGACCGCACTGGCTTTTCGAATGCCAATCATTTGAGAGAATACGTCCCTGCGTTACAGCAATTTGCAGCGAAAACGAGTTTCGCAGATTTCTACATGCAGCATAAACCATTTTATGACAGCCTTATCGTCAGCTATAGAGACTCGGTTGGCGTTCCGGAAATGCAGAAATGGCTGACCAAAAACTTTCCTTCTACTAAATACGATTCGTTTAAGATCATTTTTTCACCATTGGTTAGCAGCAATCAATCTGCAACCAGATTCGAATTCGATGGCTTTAAGGAAGCACAAGCGCATGTTAACTTTCCTTTCAGAGACAGAGGCGATTTGAAATCAATGTCAAAAGAAGCCTTGCTGGTTCGGGACGGCTCCATTCTTTTCACCGAGCTCAACCATGCATTCATTAACCCCGAGTCCGAAAAGCCACAATACGCAGCAAGAATTACGAAGGCACTTTCAAACATTTCGGCCTGGAACGACCCAGAAAAGCCCGCCAAACATTACAACAACGCTTACGACTCCTTCAACGAATACATGAATTGGGCCCTCGTCTGCATACGCTACCTCGACTACGCACCGGAAAAAGAACAGGCTCAACTCATTACCAAAACCGAAAAAATGATGGTAAATTTGCGAGGCTTCCGGAAATTCGCCGAGTTCGACCAGTTCTTGGTGAAGTTGTACAAGAATAGAAAAAAGGGGCAAGTGCTGGCGGATTTGTACCCGGAGATTGTGGGGTGGTTTGAGCGGAATGGGTGATGGGAAGCGGCGTAAACTCCTGAAAAAACAGAATCAACAAAACACATTAGAGGGATTCTTGAAGCACCATTTTGTTGGCGTTCGTTACTGGGCAGCCGCATATTTGTTACCAATCATAGAACCAGAAGCAATCCAAAGCGTTAGAGCAGATTCAGCTTCCCTTTTGCCTTACTGGATCTGGCCTCTTTGACCTTCTTCTCAAAGGAAGGCTGTAAGGGCTCTTCTTATTATTCATC
>JADEXV010000298.1 GCA_015206945.1 Nostocales cyanobacterium LEGE 12452
CCTCTGCCCCTCTGCCCCTCTGCCTCCTATACCCAATTCCCAATATATAAACTTATGTCTACCACTACTGTTCGTCGTAAAGCCAGCACGTTTTATGTAATTTTAATTGCTGGTGCTGCTGCCCTCGGCGGCTTTCTGTTCGGTTTTGATACTGCTGTAATTAACGGTGCGGTTGGAGCCATTACCAAAGACTTTAACGCCAACAGCGTACAGATTGGTCTTGCCGTATCTTTGGCATTGTTGGGTTCTGCGGTGGGAGCCTTTTATGCAGGCAAGATTGCAGACCGTTATGGTCGAGTCAAGGCAATGGTAGCATCTTCGGTGTTATTTACCATCAGTGCCATTGGTTCCGGGCTGCCCATTGGAATTTGGGATTTTACCTTTTGGCGGGTATTGGGTGGGATTGCAGTCGGTGCTGCTAGCGTTATTGCCCCAGCATACATTGCAGAATGTTCTCCCACCCATTTGCGCGGAAGATTAGGATCTCTGCAACAATTAGCGATCGTAGTTGGAATTTTCATTGCACTGATATGCGACTACTTTATTGCTGTGTCAGCAGGTTCAGCCGAGTCGCCGTTTTTGTTTGGTATCGCGGCTTGGCGCTGGATGTTTTGGACAGAAATTCCTCCAGCCGTACTTTATGGAATGTCTGCTTTAATGATTCCCGAATCTCCCCGATACTTGGTTGCTCAAGGACGAGAACCAGAAGCGGCTAACGTGCTAACCAAGATTTTGGGAGGTGATGTGCTGCCAAAAATTGAAGAAATTCGGCAGACAGTGCTTCGTGAACGGGAACCCAGCTTTTCTGACCTTTTAAGCAGAAGTGGCGGACTCTTGCCAATTGTTTGGATTGGAATAGGCTTATCTGTATTACAGCAATTTGTTGGGATTAATGTAATCTTCTACTACAGCAGCGTTTTGTGGCGGGCCGTTGGCTTTTCCGAAAAAGATTCCCTAACAATCACGGTAATTACCGGAGCCGTCAACATTATTACAACACTGATTGCGATCGCCTTTGTGGATAAATTTGGTCGCAAGCCCTTACTTATAGTAGGGTCGGTTGGTATGACCTTGACCTTGGGGACGATGGCTTATCTTTTTGGCCATGCTCCCCTCGATGCTGCTGGGAACCCCAATCTTACCGGAAGCGCCGGGACTATGGCTCTCATCGCAGCCAACCTCTATGTATTTTGCTTCGGTTTCTCTTGGGGGCCAGTGGTTTGGGTACTGTTGGGAGAAATGTTTAATAACAAAATTCGAGCCGCTGCACTTTCGATTGCTGCTGCTATGCAATGGGTTGCCAATTTCATCATTTCCACAACATTTCCTCCTATACTGCAATATTTCGGTCTAGGTTCTGCCTATGGACTCTATACAGTTGCAGCAGCTACCTCATTCTTTTTCATTCTCTTTTTTATTAAAGAAACCAAAGGGATTGAGTTAGAGGATATGTAATTTGTAGTCTCATCAAGTCGGTGAGCATCCCAATTTTGCCAAATGACGCAGGACTGGTACAGAAACTCTCTAAAAACCTCTTTCCTTTGCGGTTCGTTATTTCATTCTCTGCCTAAGTCCAAATACCCTATAAAGATAAACTTGCACATTTGGGATGCTCCCCATCAAGTCTGATTTTGCCACAAGTATTATGACAGGTTAAGAAAGTTTGTAGTAAGCACTTTAGTGCTGAGATGAGAGTTAGAGCCGAATGTCACTAAGAAAACGTGAAACCTCGCGCTTGGCAGGGTGTTGGGGATAGGGTGTTGGGTGTAGTGTTTAAGACAATTAACCTTTAGTCGCGTCAAGGAGTTCAACATTTTCTTGATTCCCCACACCCTACACCCTACACCCTACACCCAAAAGCCAGTTATATCATCGATTTGTGCTTAACTTAGTGCCATTCGAGTTAGAGCCACCCACTACGAACTTATCAAAGTTAATTTGGTGAAATACATACAAATTCTCGCTTCAGTCAATCAGTAAAAAGATGGAAACTATCAATACGGCTCTTTGTTCTTCTGGTTTATCCGGCATGGTATTTCATGCGCCGTTTATTGATTTACATCCCGGATTTAAATTAGCTGGTTCTTGGGAAAGAAGCAAAAAACTGATACAGGAACATTATCCTAATGTCAAAAGCTATCCTTCTTTGGAAGCATTGCTAGCAGACGAGCGAGTAATCTTAGTGGTAGTAAATACACCCACTTATACCCATTACGATTATGCTAAACAGGCATTGCTGGCAGATAAACACGTAGTGGTAGAAAAAGCATTCACCACAACGGTAGCAGAAGCAAAACATCTCAAAGAATTGGCACAAAAACAGGGGAAAAAATTATCTGTATATCACAACCGGAGGTGGGATAGTGATTTTCAAACAGTCAAAAAAATTGTTCAAGCAGGCTTATTAGGTGATATTGTTGAAGCAGAATTTCAATTTCAAAAATATAAGCCAACCCTCAGTCATAAACACCATGTCGAAGTTCCCAGTCCGGGGGCAGGAACATTAAACAATTTAGGGCCGCACTTAATAGACCAAGCTTTGCATTTATTTGGGATGCCTGATGCTATTTTTGCAGACATCCGCATAACTAGGCTGCGATCGCAGGTAGATGATTGTTTTGAGTTGATACTATACTACGACAAACTGCGCGTCAAATTAAAGGCAAGTTTCCTTGTGCGTGAGCCTGCACCTGCCTACATCATACATGGCACTCGTGGTTCTTTTCTTAAAAGCAGAGCCGATAAGCAAGAAGAGTATTTAGTGGCGGGTATGAAGCCCAACACACTTGATTGGTATACAGAGCCGGAAAGTGAATATGGCTTGCTGCATACAGAAAAAGACACAAAAGTAATTCGAGAAAAAGTCAAAAGTTTACAGGGGAGCTATTTAGGTTATTACGATGCAGTCTATAAATCTATTGTTAGTAATCAGCCAATTGCTGTTACCGCCGAAGACGGAATTAATGTCATGAAAATTATAGAAGCAGCTATTAAAAGCAGCAATGAGCAAAAAGTCATACCGTTGCTTGAACTGAGATAAAACTCCAACTTAAAGTAACTTTAATGTTGATTAGCTCATACTTTGGTTCGAGGATAATTTCTTTCGTTACAAGCTCATAATTCAACCATTTTCAATTAATAAATCAATGCTAAAAACTATTTTTCCTAGCTTTTTTATTTTATTTTTGGCAATTCCAGCAGTTTGGGCAGCACCTCCCGAAGAAGATCCGAATGCAGCAGATGCTAATCGGACTTTGCAGGGACAAGTCACTTCTGTTTCGCAATTTTCTGATGTCCAACCAACTGATTGGGCATTTGGTGCATTGCAATCGCTGGTGGAACGCTACGGTTGTATTGCGGGTTATCCGAATTCCACCTATCGCGGCAACCGTGCTTTAACTCGTTATGAGTTTGCCGCAGGTTTAAATGCTTGTTTGGATCGGATTAATGAGTTAATTTCCACAGCTACTAGCGATTTAGTTAATAAGCAAGATTTGGCAGTGATGCAAAAGTTGCAGCAAGACTTTGCCGCAGAACTGGCAACTCTACGCGGACGAGTAGACACCTTAGAGGCACAGACAGCAACATTAGAGGCGCAGCAGTTTTCCACAACTACTAGGTTGAATGCTCAAATTATTACCGCTATTAGTGATACCTTTGGCGATAGAGTAGGTGGTGACGATGATGAATCCAATCTCTACTTTTCCAATCGGGGTCGTCTCAACTTTGAGAGCAGTTTTACTGGCAAAGATTTATTGCGAGTTCGGCTAGAATTTGGTAACTTTGCGAATTCCAATGGTGCAAGCCAAATTGCCGCAGCCACAGGCACAGGGATGACACGCCTGAACTTCGATTATGACAGCAACAATACACTTCTTGTCCCCCACATCCGTTATTACTTCCCAGTCAGTGAATCCCTTAACTTCGTTGTTGGGCCTACAGGCATTGGTTACACCGACATTACAACCACCGTCACTCCCGCCACAATCGCTGATGATGGCAATGGGGTTCCCTCACTATTTGGGTCATACAGTCCTTTATTCCGGCGAGGTGGCGGTGGTGCAGCGGCTAACTGGAACATTACCAAAGACTTGGTTCTCACCTTGGGCTATTTAGCAAGCAATCCTAATGGGCCATCGCCTAGTAACGGCTTGTTTGATGGCGGCTACAACGCCTTAGCGCACTTAGCCTATTATGGTAAGGAAGGAGCAATTGGTATTGCCTACTCTCATGGCTATAGCCCTGGTGGAGTAACCGATCTCTCCGCTGGGACGGGTAGCGTTTTGTCAAACGCTCCCTTTGGCAATAACATTGCTACTTCCAACAATATTGTAGGCACACAGGGATACTATCGCTTCTCCCCGAATTTCCAAGTCCACGCTTGGGGTGGATATATTTGGGCAAATGCCGAGAGTTCTGGTTTGAGTGATGTTTCCAATGGTAGGGGTGGAACGGATTCTCTATTTGTGAACAATGGTGCCAATGCCAATGTCTGGTTTGGGGCGGTTGGTGTGTCCTTTCCCGATGTGGGTGGTAGAGGCAATCTCTCAGGAATTCTCTTTGGTATACCACCCCATGTCTCTAACAGTGATGTTCGTCAAGAACGAGATAACGCTTATCATATCGAAGCATTTTATCGTTATCGGCTAAATGACAACATCTCAGTTACTCCTGGTTTTTGGGTGATTCTCAACCCGGAAAATGATAGCAGAAATGATACGCAGTATGTGGGTGTGCTTCGCACAACCTTCGATTTTTAATTAAATGTGAATAGTTTGCTCGACCAACAGAGTGCTGAATACTCAGCACTCTTTAGGGACTTACTTTAGGGACTTACAGTGAAAAAACAAAAATTATTCTTCTGTGACTACCAAATTCCACAGCGTATCAATCCCATTGCCTACATATTCTGAATCCTGGTTTTGTGAAATCCATTTGGCGACAGTACCAGTAACATTGGTGGAGTTTTTGCCCAACTTGCCCAATGCTTCAGCAGCAGGGTAACGCACACTACCACTATCATCTTTGAGTAAACCCAGCAGTGCTTCAACTACCTTTGGCGAGGCGCTGCCCAACTTGCCCAATGCTCCAGCAGCAAAGTAACGCACACTACCACTATCATCTTTGAGTAAACCCAGCAGTGCTTCAACTACCTGTGGCGAGGCGCTGCCCAACTTGCCCAATGCTTCAGCTGCATGTAAACGCACACTCTCACTATCATCTTTGAGTAAACCCAGCAGTGCTTCAACTACCTGTGGCGAGGCGCTGCCCAAGTTACCCAATGCTTCAGCAGCAGAGTAACGCACACTCCAACTATCATCTTTGAGTAAACCCAGCAGTGCTTCAACTACCTGTGGCGAGGCATTGCCCAACTTGCCCAATGCTTCAGCAGCAAAGTAACGCACAATATCACTATCATCTTTGAATAAACTCAGCAGTGCTTCAACTACCTGTGGCGAGGCATTGCCCAATTTGCCCAATGCTTCAGCAGCAAAGTAACGCACACTACCACTATCATCTTTGAGTAAACCCAGCAGTGCTTCAACTACCTGTGGCGAGGCATTGCCCAAGTTGCCCAATGCTTTAGCAGCAAAGGAACGCACACCCTCAGTCTCATCCTTGAGTAAACTCAGCAGTGCTTCAACTACCTGTGGCGAGGCGTTGCCCAACTTGCCCAATGCTTCAGCAGCAGAGTTACGCACACTCTCAGTCTCATCCTTGAATAAACTCAGCAGTGCTTCAACTACCTGTGGCGAGGCGTTGCCCAAGTTGCCCAATGCTTCAGCAGCAGAGTAACGCACTCTCTCAGTCTCATCTTTGAGTAAAGCCAGCAGTGCTTCAACTACCTGTGGCGAGGCGTTTCCCAAGTTGCCCAATGCTTGAGCAGCAGAGTAACGCACAATCTCACTCTCATCTTTGAGTAAACCCAGCAGTTCTGCCAATACTTCCTGTTGTTCACCTAAAGCTGCTCGATATTCGCGCAGTCGGTTTTCATTTATAAAATCTGCTGATGCTTTCAACAGTTGTAGTGCTTGAGCTTGAAACTGGGTTTCATTTAAATTGCAAAAAATTTGAAAAACTTGTGATTTAACTTTCGCACCTACTAAGCGAGAATTGCTAACTTCAAGCTCAACTAATCTCTGCAAAATATCTGTAATCAAATTGCCATCAGATAATTTTAAATCTTCTGCTAAACAAGTCCCTGCAAATAAAAGATTGCGGTGCAGCCATTCTTCATAAGGAGTCTCTTGTTGCAGAATTGCTTCAATAATTCTTTTCAAGTTCTTTGGATTTTGTTGAGCTATTAACAGCAACAATACCTCTCGCCAGTGGGAATTGTGTAGATAATCTCGAACGTGATTTAGTACTTCGTTAAAGTCTCCTGATTGGCGATCGCGTATTTTTTCACCCGCCAAATATTCCTGAAATGTCTTATGCACAAAAGCATATCTATCTTGACCTTGTTCGTTTAATAAACCACAGCGTTCTGTAATATGGTCAACTAAGCGTTCTGCTTCGGCTTTAGCTTGATGTCTCTGAACTTGAGAATTATATTCACAAATATATTGGCTTAATTGTGTAATTAACTCATCTCTATCAATCAGCGTACCACCTTCTTTATCGCCTGTTACCCCTTGAGAATGAATCCAGTAAGCAAGGTTTTGCATCAATATTTTGATATCGTCCAATTGAATATAATTCAGCTTCCAAGACTCAATACCCTTGTTTACATCCCAGTTAATCAATAGCGTATCAACTGCCTGTTCATAGAGTTTATATCGCTGTTTAGGCAAACGTGCATCATAGCGATGAATCAAAGCAATAATTGTCAGTAGTAAAGGATTACGTGCTAATAATTTGATGCGTTCTTGTGTTGCTAACGCTTTTTTTAAGCTTTCTTGACGCTCTTGTGCTTTTTCTGGGTTGTTTGGCAGCCTGCTGTTGTACCACTGCTGAATAAATAAATCAATTTGACTATCATCAAATTTTTCTAGCTGATAATGAGGGAATTCATCTGTACCAAAAAATCCTCGATTATAACCTACTGGACGCGAAGTTATAATTGCCCGATTTTGAGAATATTGTCCGAGAAAGCTGTGAATTATCTTTACGAATTCATAGCGATCGCTTGGTTTAGCGATTTCATCTAAGCCATCAAGTAAAATTAACGCTCTCCCATCTTCTAACCAATGTTCAAAGAAACCTTTGGGCAATTCTTTAACATTATTCGTTGGAGCTTTGCCTAAGTCTCTAATTCTAATCAAAATTGGCAGTAACTCTAAGTCTGCTGATAAACCGAGTTTTTCAGTCTGCTGTTCAGCCAGCATCACAGCAAAGTAACTCATCAAAGTTGTTTTACCAATCCCTGGTTCTCCCAACACAACAAATTTATTGCGTGTACTTTCTTTCAGCAATTCTTGGGCTGAGAATTTCTTACCACTACTTTGTTGTTCCCAAAGTAAAATTTGCTGGCGTTGCTGGCTGGCTGTCTCTTCCAAAGCCAAATCTAGATTTGATTTTAAACCTGTGCTTGCTCTAACTTCCACCTGCTCAACTACATTAGGCATCACAAAAATTTGTGGTAGTTTAGCAAATTTTTCTTCTTCTTTTGTTTTTACCTTTATGCCGACAAATTCAACACCATCAAAATAACGTGACAGTTGTTTGAGATAATCTGATTTAGCAATTTGAAACTTTAAATATGTATTTGTGTGTTCAAAATAAGCATCTGCAAATTTTTTCAGCCAATGTTCAATACTCTCATCGTGAAACTTTAAGTTTGGCTTGTCTGATTTAATTTTGTGGAATATTTTAATTAGAACTTGTAAATTTGGGGTTGTTTTTTCTGTAAAAGGCTTCTGTAATTCTTCTTGAACTCCTGTATCTTTGAAAAATTGGTCTAGAAGTTCTCTAGCTTGTTTGTCGTCACAATGATAGAACAAGTGCTGTTGATAAGATTGCTCATTATCCCATTCATCAGTAGATTTGACTCCTGCTTTCAAAGCTTTTTCTAAGTCTGTAGGATTTAATGCACTATTAATTTTTCTAGCAATTTCTGGAGCTACTGCTTTTACTACTGGGGCGACAATAGTTAATAACTCTACACTCATATTGCTTGGTATATATAGTTTATATACATACTACACGCTTATTAGCTTTGTCGTCGCTGTGCGAGTTTTACAATCGATTCCTACGGTGTATACACAAGTCTTTTAGAGTTGCGCCACAGGCTTTTGATCCCCCCAACCCCCCTTAAAAAGGGGGGCAAAAAGCTCTCAAATTCCCCCTTTTTAAGGGGGATTTAGGGGGATCTACGACGATTTTGGTTTTCTAGAAAGATGTGTGTACACCGTAGCGTTTTCAAGGGGAGGGT
>JADEXV010000504.1 GCA_015206945.1 Nostocales cyanobacterium LEGE 12452
ACCCTCTTCATTCCCTGCGTGTGCCAATATCATCACATAAACGCTTATCGCTCTCATTCACATTGGGATTATTTTGCAAATAATCGCGCACCCAAGCACAACCCTTAACCATTAAATCATCCAAATTGAGATTCCACAGCTTCACCGTGTTGTCATCACTTGCAGAGGCAATGGTTTGACCGTCGGGGCTAAATGCCACGCCCCTAACCCAATCGCTATGACCAGTGAGAGTTTGTAAGACTTGCCCGTTGCGATTCCACAGCTTCACCGTCTTGTCAGAACTTGCAGAGGCAATGGTTTGACCGTCGGGGCTAAATGCCACGCCCAAAACCGAATTGCTATGAGCTTCTAGTCGGTTACGTTCTTTGACTCCATAAATTACCTGCTGGAGTGTGGCTACTGCCAAAACTCGGGTATCTGATTCTACATTTTTATCTGGAGTTTTGAGTCGTTTTCCTAACTTCAAGCCTGCTATTAAAGTATCAAGTTCTAAATTTAATGTCAGCAGGTTTTGTAATTTGAGGCTATCAGCAAGAATTTCTGCATTGATTCGGCGTTTATCTGCGTCAGCTTTGGCAGCATTTGCTTGCTGTTCTTGATTTTGAGCAATGTTTCGCTGTTTTTCGGCTTCTGCTTGTCTAAGTCTAGCTAATTGTTCAGCCGCTTTGGTTTTATCAAGTGCATTTGCTAACTCTTTTCCCCTGTCTTCAGCTAATTTTTGTGCAGACTTTGCTTGGTCTTCTCCTTTTTTAGCTCTTTCACTCTCTTTCTTAGCAATGCGTTTTTGCTTTTCTGCCTCCCGGCGCTGTTCCTCTGCTTTTTGCTGCTGTGTTAGCGCATTTCCAGCCTGACGCATTGCCTCATTGCGTTGAGTTTCTGCTTCTAGACGCTGTTGTTTTCCTCTATCGCCGGCATCTTGGGCAATCAGACGTTGGTCATTCACATACACAGCTACTCCCGTCATTAAAACCGAAAATAGTACAAGTACCGCTACATAAGGCAGTGCAGGTTTTAGGCGTTCCCACCTATCCCGCAAGTTAAATGGCAAATGTTTATTAATCCATTTGTAATCAAAGACTTGCCGATAGATTTGATTCCGTACCCGCAAAACATTATTCTCCCGCCGCACCACCCCCGATAGCTTCAAGTGAGATTTAGCTAAAGACTGCTCCTCATCCACAACCGCCCGCTTACCCCAGCGAATCTCGCGGTAAATAGTCAAAACCTCTGGGTCTGGTGAGCGTTTAGTCAGCATATCGCGGACAAACTGCAAGTTATTGTCTTGCTCGCTCATCGCACCAAAAAATGTGCTGTTAACTGTTCTGTCTACATCGGCTGCCGATAAGACTTGATCCCCCCTAACCCTTAAGAAGGGGGGAAGAATAGAACTGTTGCTAAGGGTGGTTGGAGAAATCTCCAAACCTGGAAGTTCATTGCCCCCCTTTTTAAGGCTACGGTGTACACACAAGTTGACCCAGAGCGAGTTTCCAGCCAAAAAATGTGGATTCAAACTGCTCAAGCCCGCGACTCAAAGTAGTAATTCCCGGAGGTTTTTGAGACCTATAACCAGACCAACCA
>JADEXV010000505.1 GCA_015206945.1 Nostocales cyanobacterium LEGE 12452
GATACGTGCTGTCCATCCCTCACACCCAAATGTAGTAGCTTACCTTCTGATCTTGTAACCACAGTTCTGGGCGCGTCGCGAGAGGTCAGAAGAAACCGAGAACGGATGACGTCCGGGTACCTGATCCACCAAGTTCCTATGCCTAGAAGCAAAATAATATTTAAAAGCAGGCTATTTCCACTCCTGACCAGCCAGTGGGGCGGGCGGGTGACGATTTCTTGAATTTCCTCACTTTGGGGTTCAGGGAACGGTTCAAATTTAGCATTTTCCATATCGAATTGCAGTACAACTATCTAACTTGTTCCTAACTCGAGTTGATTATTGATCAGTTCAAAGTACCTACCTTTTTTATGCAGGAGGTCTGTATGGGTCCCTTTCTCAATGAGTCTACCCTTTTCGAGGACGACAATTTGATCTGCATCTCGGACTGTACTTAGACGATGAGCAACAACTACTACGGTTCGCCCCTTCAAAAAGGTTTTCAGATTTCCAACAATAATTGATTCGTTCAATGAATCCAGCGCATTAGTAGCTTCGTCGAACAATAGTAGTCGAGGGTTCTTATAAACAGCCCGAGCGATGAGTATCCGCTGCTTTTGCCCTTGACTCAGTCCAGTTCCATCGACGCCAATCTTCGTGTAATAGCTCAATGGTAGTGACTGAATGAAATCATGTATATTGGCTACTCGTGCGGCCTCAAATAGCCTCTCTTGATCAATAATCTCGTCTGTGACAGCGATATTTCGGGCGATAGAATCAGAGAAGATAAATCCGTCCTGCATGACAACACCGCATCCTTGCCTCCATTTTCTGTAAGACGTGTTTTTTAGATCAGTCGTAATTACAGTTTCTTGAACAGTGCTGTTACATTCTCCCGAGGTTTTTGCTCCCAGAGTAATTCGGCCTTTCTGTGGCTCGTAAAAGCGAAGTAATAATTTCAGAAGTGTAGTTTTACCGCTCCCGCTGGTACCAACAATAGCAGTCGTCTTCCCCTCAGGTATTACAAAGTCTATACCCAGAAGGACTGGCTCATTGCCCGCTCCAGGATACGTATAGGACAGTCTATTTATAAAAATGTCACCGCATCCCTCCCAAGAAGACCTGTTGAAGTTACGAACAGACTCTTCGTCATTCAATTCGTGTATTTCATTTAGCCTTTCAACGCTCATTTGAGCGTCCTGCCATGATTGGATTAAGCCTATCAGTTGCTCAATCGGAGAGTTGAATTGCCCTAACATATATTGAACGGACATCATGCCGCCCAGTGTCAAATCGCCGTCTACAACAGACTTCGCCGCCAGGAAAGTCGCTAGAATATTTTTTCCCTGATTAATAAAAAGCCCACCAATTTGCTGGACTTGTGATAAAGACAAATTTCTGATATTCCATTTGAACAGCTTAGCTTGCGTATTCTCCCAATCCCATCGTTTCGACATTTCTGCGCCAGCAAGCTTGATTTCCTGCATTCCATGAATTAACTGTATAAGCTGGCTTTGACTTTGAGCAGAAATCTCAAAACGTTTTCTATCCAAGTTTCTGCGCTGGTTTAGAAAAACAATTACCCATAAAAGATACAA
>JADEXV010000299.1 GCA_015206945.1 Nostocales cyanobacterium LEGE 12452
AAGCTAAGAATATCGGGAGCCGTGTACACGGAAACGGGTACGCACGGATCTAACTGAGAGGTGCGGGGAATAATATCCCCCATCGACTCAACCCAAGGAAAACGAATTCGTGTGGTACGTCCAGTGACTTAAAAAGGTTTTGACAGAACGCACAAATTTTAAAGTCATCAAGTATATGTTGTCACAATTTTTATAGCAGTAGTCTATTCCTCTGATAAATGTGTATTTAAACACATATGTATAGCTGTCCAGAGAGTTGGACTGTTTTATTTATACACAAAAAAGCGCTTGAGAGTTTTGCTCACTCAAGCGCTTTTCCGTAAAAGCTTATACCAACTCACTCGTTTGATGCAACATTTGAAATCTGCAACAATCCCTGAGGAGGGAGTATTACGAGGATAACTTGTGACAAACATGTGGTGAAATGGTATCACTCCTTGCACTAACTAAGAATATCTCTTTTGTAAGAATACCGGGGATCTAGTGAGTGACACTTTATGAACTGAACACTAGTTAAAAATGACTCACCGTGAATAGTAACTAAGGAGACTAAGCACGATTGTAGCAATTTTGTAAGTATAGTATAAAAACTTATAGTTTTTTAGTACCAGCCGCCGACATTGCTTACTACTAAGTGCAGTATCAAAAAGTGCAGCAATTAGTAGCATAGATATCTCAACTTCTGCGTAAAATTAGTCGCTATCAAATAACCTAGAAAAGGCTTGGATATTGGTATCGAAGCGATTTTGACTTAAATAAATCATAGATGAAGGTATTGTTTAGAGAATGGCAACCCAAGAACAAATCTTTGACCCAACCATAGATTGAAAAGTTTGGGTTGGGTATCTTCTATCTCTTAGCAAACGGTAACATCCAAGTTTTCCGTATAGTGTAGGGGGTTACTTCTTTCGTGGAAGCAAAACACAGCTTTTTCACCGAGAATTACTGCGATGTTCAAAACGATTTCGCGTTTTTCTATAAAAACAACTGAGGCAGATTATGGGTAGATTTAAGAATTTGTCGTACCTATGCCTCATATAGATAGACGTTTCACCCTTGGCTAAAATAGCTACTCCCTTAGAGCAGACATCTTAACCTGACGTCTAGGTGTGTGGTAAGATTGCCTGGAACAGAGGTTTGATCTGAGTTAGAGTCTGGTATAAATTGCAAAGGTCAAGCTTAACGATCATTAACTCCCATGATACTTTTCCTATGAATTTGGAAAATATACAACAAAGCTGGTGACAATCTGGGTGGAATTTGTAGATGAATATCTAGGATTTGCTATCAGATTTAACCAACTTCCCACAATTTTGACTTTTATTTGACTTTTAGGATAGACACATGAACGATAAGCTGATGCTGATGATTCCAGGCCCTACACCGGTGCCAGAAGCTGCCTTACTGGCATTAGCCAAGCATCCAATTGGGCATCGTACTAGTGAATTTAGCAACATATTGGCAGAGGTGACAGAAAACCTCAAGTGGCTGCACCAAACTCAAAGTGATGTGCTGACGCTGAATGTCAGTGGTACGGGTGCTGTAGAAGCGGGAATAATTAATTTTCTCTCTCCAGGCGATCGCATTTTAGTCGGCTCTAATGGTAAATTTGGCGAACGCTGGGTAGAAGTTGGTCAAGCCTACGGTTTAAATGTAGAAGAAGTTAAGGTGGAATGGGGAAAACCCTTAGACCCCGCAGTATTTGCCGAAAAACTCCAAGCAGATACCCAAAAGCAAATTAAAGCTGTAATTATTACCCACAGTGAAACCTCGACGGGTGTATTGAATGACCTAGAAACTATCAACCGCCACGTTAAAGAACACGGTGAAGCTTTAATTATCGTTGATGCCGTCACGAGCTTGGGTGCGTTCAATCTACCCGTGGATGCTTGGGGTTTGGATATCGTCGCCTCTGGTTCCCAAAAAGGTTATATGATTCCACCGGGATTGGGTTTTGTTTCTGTCAGTCCCAAAGCTTGGGAAGCTTACAAAACTGCGAAGCTACCGAAATATTATTTGGATTTAGGCAAATATCGCAAAGCCACAGCCAAAAATACAACTCCATTTACTCCGCCTGTGAACTTGATCGTAGCGTTACACACGACGTTACGAATCATGAAAGAAGAAGGTTTAGAATCAATATTTGCTCGACATGAACGGCTGAAGAATGCTACCCGCGCCGCCATTAAAGGGTTAAATTTACCCCTGCTTGCAGCAGATAATTCCGCTAGTCCAGCGATTACAGCTGTAGCACCACAAGGAATTGAATCCGATAAAATTCGGTCATTGATGAAAAAACGCTTTGATATTGCCCTCGCTGGTGGTCAAGACCATTTGAGTAATAAAATATTCCGCATTGGTCACTTGGGTTTTGTGAGCGATCGCGATATCCTTAGCTGCATAGCATCCTTAGAAGTTACCCTCACAGAACTTGGCTACGAAGACTTTACTCCTGGTTCTGGTATAGCAGCAGCAGTTAAAGTGTTTACTCAGTCCTGAGTACTAAATCAAAAGAGCGAGTTAAATTATCAACTCGCTCTTTTAATTTGTATATAGAGTAGAAACCGTCAGAGTCAAGAGAGCTATATCTCAACCTTTGCATAAGGTAGAGTTGATGTGGCATACCTCAATTCTCCTAAATGACACCAAGTTGCCCTAGATAGTATTATTTGCTTTGAAGAAAGTCGCACTGTATCTTTGACACCAAACAAGAATAACTTTGGCAACTTAGTATCATACCAAATTGGCATCAATAATATTGTTTAGGATTCTGCTAATAGGCATTTGGTAGAAAGTTTTAATCCAAAGTCTAAAATCTCCAATCCAAAATTGGTATAGTCTACGCCGTCTCCAGCCAATCATAAATTTGTTCTAATTGCTCTAGAGTAATCAACCCATATTGCCAAAGAATCATTGCCAAAGGACCTGGGTCTTGCTCCCGATGCCGAAGCGCCACCGCTAGTGATGCTGTGGAAATTGCCAAATCTTCTTGCAAAAAATGAATCAGTCGAGAATATTTTGATGGTGACATTTGTATCTCACCTCCTTGTGCAGAATGTATTGTCATATATCAGTTCACCATTACTCGGTAGACAGTAGCCAGTATTTCATCTGTCACTGTGCCGTTATCGGCCATACACCCCAGCACAGTTTTTGTTAATCTGCCTTCAACAGAGGCTTTCTATAGATGGTCTGAGAAATAAAAATTCTCATACAAATCATCGGTTGATTATTAACTAGTATTTTTACCTAATTACATTGGCTTCATCTTATTTACCTTTGTGTTTTATTTAATTACACAGGTAGTAATAAAGATTCCATAGCCTATACTCTCTTATTGGCGACTATTTACACTTACGCCCAAGGGAATATTTTTGAGACTAAACCTGAAGACTGCGATTTCAGGTTTGATACAGTAGAATTTTACATTATTACCACAGTTTTTAAATAGTAGCGTTACAAGTGCTGTTTGACCACATAAAGTGATATTTTTTACAAAAAAAACATATATTTCGACCGTATAGGTTCTCAACCGAGTAATTACCCAAATTTCTATCCTCGCAAAGTACCAGAGTTTCAAAACTCAATTTTCAGAATATCGCCCACTTTCAACTTCAATTCAGCAGCTCTTCCAGAACGAAGTTCAATCACTTTATCAATTGGTGTATTGGGACCATAGGTAGGACAAGGCTCACTTGTACAAGGAGGTGCAGCAACCTGAATATATTTAACTACACCTTTATGTAGAAATACCATGTCCAAGGGTACAGGTACATTCTTCATCCAGAAACTGACTGGTCGTGCTGAAGAGAATCCAAACAGCATCCCCCGGTCATCTGGCAAAGCTGGTCGATACATCAATCCCATAGCTTGCTGTTGTGGCGTCTGCGCTACCTCTAATTGAATCGTTGTCCCATTAGGCACAATAGCTTTAGCAGAAATTGGTAGTTTTTGACCTAAACTCTCTGGTGCTGGAGCTTCAGAACCAGAGATAGGACTAGGAGATTTAGCTGTTGTTGGCACAGAACAACCCATCAGAAAAATACTCAGCACTATCGAGAGCAAACTTAGCCGACGAGTCATATAGCTTTTCGATTTTTGTAATTTAGACTTCAATTTTACAGTGTTGTAGCCAGAAAAACCCTTTGGCTGGGAGGCAGCAGCACCCAAAGAAAGCATTCCCAGTCTGAGGCTAGGAAAGAGGTAAGCAAACTCCCGCTACAGTATACTAGGATTCTCTTAAAACGTACCCTACGCCTCGCACTGTTTGAATGAGGCGCTTTTGACCTTCATCTTCGATTTTTAACCGCAAGTAACGGATGTACACTTCAATTACATTCGACTCACCCAGAAAGTCGTAACCCCAAACATTTTCTAGAATTTGTTCGCGGGTTAATACCTCACGGGGATGTTCCATTAAGAATTTTAATAGTTCAAATTCCTTCATTGTCAAGTCAATTGGTCGCCCGTTGTGTATGGCACGACGAGTTGCTATGTCTAAAATTAAATCCCCAAAGCGTAATTGCTCTGTGGTATCCACATCGGGTTTCAAGTAGAGGCGAATCAACTTCAAAAAGTCTTCTGAGCGGTAAGGTTTGAGGATGTAATCATCCGCTCCAGCTTCTAGACAAGCTACACGATCGTCAACTGTATCCCTTGCCATTAAAATCAATACAGGCGATCGCATACCAGTGCTTCTCATATTTTTGCACAATGAGAGTCCTGATTCTCCTGCTAACATCCGGTCTAAAACAATTAAAGCAGGTTGGCGATCGCGACAGTGTTGTAAACCACTCGTTGCATCATGAGCCAAAATTGATTCATAACCGGCTTCTTGCAAATCGCAAGAAAGCTGATTTGCAAGGCTCTCATCGGTTTCAATCACCAAAACACAAGGACTTTGAGCAACTGTCATAACAATTTGGGATATGGGATTTGGGATTGTAAAGATATTCTAGAGAAAATCTTTACATCAGTTATAAAGTGCAATTACGAGTTTTTAGTGATGTAGCAATTCTGATTTGACGCGCTGCTAAGGATGTTTTAGCACGTTCAGGTGTCAGCTATCGAATTCTCGGATGCAATCTTAATAACTAACTCCAAATTCAATCTCCATACCGTAATTCTGGAAGGAAATTAGTAAATGGGGCATGGGGCATGGGGCATGGAGAATAGGTTGATGAGGGCGATGAAGGAAAAGAATTAATAACCAATGCCCAATGCCCAATCCCTACGGCAATTCTACCGAAGTTGGTTTAGCGATATGTGGCAAACCCCAACCTAATTTTTCTCGCAAAATTCGGAAAAACTCAGGCGGTTGCAGGCGGATAAATCGGGCACTATATTGCGATCGCTCCATATATACTCGATCTTCTGGTAAGATATAGCACCCTCCATTACCATCTACTACCATTACCAGCCGAGGGATATTGACTGGGTAGATATTGACGGATTCAGTATCTGGAAATACCAATGCTCTAGAAGCTAAGGAATGGGGACAAATGGGTACTAGCTGTAAAACAGGTACGCCAGGAGTTACCACTGGGCCACCAGCACTCAATGAATAAGCTGTAGAACCAGTAGGCGTAGAAACAATCACACCATCCGCCGCAATATCTACTGGCGCATGACGCCCTATGGCAATTTCAAAGTGGCACATAGAGGTCAAAGGTTCCCGGTGTAGCACCATTTCATTCAAGCATAGGGCTTCCCATAGCACTGAATCTCCCCGAAACACTTTAACGGTGAGCATAGCTCGTTCTTCAATTTCATACTCACCTGCCATCGCCTGTTCTAGTGCTTGAGGCAATTGATTCAGGAAAGTTTCCGTCAAAAACCCCATGTGGCCGGTATTCACTGTTAGCAGTGGAATACCACAAGGGGCTACTTGACGAGACGCTGCTAGAACAGTGCCGTCTCCCCCTAATACCACTGCAAACTCCATATCTGAGTCAAAACCAGGGGGTGTCAGACCGTCAATGGGGGTGTGGCACACAGGACTCTCCGGATTAGGGTAGCCCAGTATCCCACCAATACTCGATGTGATACATACATTCCAACCGGCTGCGGTTAGCTTGTCTTTCAACTCAATAGCGACACGGCCCGCTATCGGTTTAACGTCATTGTAGATAATGCCTGCTTTCGGCACACTCAAATATCCAAGTTTAGGCGATGCTTTGTATTCTGTTAATCCTTACACATTTTTGGTCATGTAGTCATTAATCTAGAGTCAAATATCCAGAGTCTAGAGTTTGACGACTAATGTCTGTTGTGTAACGACTATTGACTGTTGGCTTTTGAAGACTGTTTAAAAGGAGTTTTTTTAGGTTTTTGCTTTTTATTTTTATTTTTCTGGTAGTCTACTTCTTTGAGTTTCTTCATTATTCGGCTGAAGTACTCTTGGAGATAACTTTCTAGGGTTGTGGTTTGTTGCGGATCTAAACCAAACACTGTGTATACATCATCCATTGAAGCATTTAACTGTTTACCACTAGCCAATACTTCTGTAAACGCCAGCCTGTCTGCTACGTTCCATCCCCACTGAAAGAATCGCATTATCCCCCGCACTGCACGCAGTAAGTTTATTGGCATCCGCGTTACTCTGGCATCTTTTCCAGATAAGCGTTCGCACAGATTGATAATTTCTTCTGCACTCCATGCACGAGTACCGACTACAGGAAAAGCTTGGTTTTCCGTTTCTGGTACACTCAATGCCCGGATTGCAAACTTAGCAATGTCCTGAGTGTCCATATAGGCGATGGGAGAAGAATTACCTGTTACCCAAACTGGCTGTCCTTCCAAAATGGGAATCCCATACTGACCGATTAAACCTTGCATAAACCCGGCTAGCCGCAAGATGGTATAATTCAAGCCTGACTCAGCCAAGAATAGTTCTGTACACCGCTTAATTTCCATGAGCGGCACTTCTGGGTATTTATCAGCATCTAAAATTGAAAAGAAGATAAAACGCTCGACACCCGCGGCTTTTGCTGCTTGAATCAATGCTACTTTGCCTTCCCAGTCCACTTGTTTGATACTCAATGAATCTGTAGGGCGAGAGGTTGAGGCATCAATAACTTGGGTTACACCAACTAAAGCTTCCGCTAGGGTATCGGGGTAACGTAAATTTCCGGGGACGAGTTCTGCACCCCATTCTTTAAGAAAAGCTGCTTTTTTACTACTGCGGACAAGACAGCGTACTTTATATCCCTCATCGATAGCACGACGAGCCACTTGTCTTCCTAAGGTGCCAGTGGCACCGACGATTAATAATGTCATGAGGGTTGTAATAAATTTTAATGTTTTATGAAAAGAATGTTATCAGAATAACCTATGCAAACAAAAGTTTACATCTTTTCTCAGAAAATCAATTTATTTGGATAGACTCATGAGAAAATAGCTGTCCGATTAACGGACAAGCTTTTTTCTCATTTCGATGAAAAAGGGAGTAGGGAGTAAGGAATGGAGAGAATAATAACTCTTAACTCAGCACTCAGCACTCAGCACTAATTAGGTTGAGTCGATGGGGGATATTATTCCCCGCACCTCTCAGTTAAATCTGGGCGTGCGACTTTCACCGCACCCAGCTTCCGATGTTCTTAGCTTGCGCTTTTGCTCATGTGTTTATAATCGTGGCAACTCTCGTGAATTGCTTCCAGATTATTTTTCTTCCAGTTGGCGTGATTTCCATCGATGTGATGCAGATGTATTCGTTCCTCATCGATGAACTTTAAGCCGCAGGAAGCACATCTATGGTTTTGCTTCTTAAGGGCTTTAGGGGTTTCGCCGTCATAGAGTTTACTGTTACGTTCGCTCCAGTAGGCTGTATCTCCGTCATAGGGGGATTTTGTTCCTTTGACCATGACGTGTTTGTTTTCGGAGTATGAAACTGCTGGGAATGCTTTGTCTAGTAATTTCTTGCTAGAGTGGCGGTTTTGCTTGGTTTCCTTGTTAAATACCGTGTAGGTTCTTGTTTCGATGTGGAATAACGAGTTTCTTGACCCGTTCATCTTGCAGAACTTATGGTAATTTCTCCAACCTCTAACTACCGGAGCTAATTTCTCAGCTTTTGTGGTAGCACCATAATTCGAGTTGTTGACGATGTGTTTTACTTTCTTATGCAAAGCTTTGAAGTTATCCACTGAGGGAGTGCTTCTAAACTTCCCGTTTTTCTGTACTTTGAAGTGCCAGCCGAGGAAATTAAACCCATCTGTCGCGGCGGTAATTTTGGTTTTCTTTTGGCTTACATTCATTCCGCGTTTGCGGAGGAACTCGCTGATTCTTTCAAGTATCTCTGTTGCATCATCTTCGGGTCGGAGTATGATAACCATGTCATCCGCGTACAGGACTGATGGTTCGA
>JADEXV010000300.1 GCA_015206945.1 Nostocales cyanobacterium LEGE 12452
TCGCCAAAAGTCACGGCGAGCCGCTATGAATGATCAGTATATGCTTTCTGTGTTAGCCGCATCTCTCCCAAATTCAATCCTCTCCTAGAATCCCACTGTCAATAGGGTTTGAGACGCGCTAACCCTGGATGAATGTGGGCAAAATTGATATTGGCTCGGTTGGAGAAACTCCTCCGATCTTTGCCCAAGCTGCGGGTGCAAGAATTATCTATTTGGCTGGTAGAAGACTTGGCCCTAATTCAGGTAAAGGTAGTGCGATCGCAGTTCCGAAAAATTCTCCAGTTAAAAAATTAGCTGATATCAAAGGTCAAAAAGTAGTCTTTCAAAAAGGTTCTGCTTCTCACTATTTTATCATCCAAGCGTTAAAAGAAGTAGGTTTAAAATATAGTGATATTAAAGTTTTGAGTATGCCCAATGTCGAAGCTCGTGGTGCATTTATTCAGGGTACTATTCCAGTTTGGGTAACTGGCGATCCTCATTTAGCTTTGGTAGAAAAACTCCACGATGCGCGTGTGCTGAGAGATGCAACAAATATCGGTACTCCAGGCGGATACTATGTAGGAACACGAGAATTTGCTAAAGAAAATCCCGAATTAGTTCGGATCATTTTAGAAGAAATTGATAAAAATGGTCAATGGGCAGAAGCGAATCGTAAAGAAGTAGCCAAACTTATAGCACCTGTACTCAAAATTGATTTACCCATTCAGGAAATAATTTCTAGCCGTGCTACTTATCGGCTGAGAGGAATTACTCCAGAACTAATGCAAGCACAGCAAAGTGTTGCTGATTTGTTCTATAACGAAAAAATATTACCCAAAAAGATTGATGTTAAAGAAGCACTGCTAACACCTCAAGAATATGCAGCTATCACTCCCGAAACACTCATCAGTGAAAAATAACTTCTGAATTCTGACTCTCTTTTTATTCAGCGATTAAGTTAGCGATCGCATCTACTAATTCGGCTGGCTCTACTGGTTTAGCAATATGCTTGTTAAATCCGGCTCTTAGTACTTGTTGAGCGTTCATTTCTCCAGCATAGGCGGTAAGTGCGATCGCTCGAATTTTACCTCCTTGCTCTGCTGGCAGTGTTCTCAACTCTCGCATGAACATACATCCATCCACTTCTGGCATTCCAATATCACTTAAAAGTATATCTGGCAAGGATTGGGCTAAAGTAACTAGGGCTTCATTTGCTGATGTTACTGCTGTCACATTTGCCCCATACTGCTCTAGTAAGAAGACAATAAATTCTCGCGTGTCTGTATCATCATCCACTACTAAAATTTTGACACCATTTAAATTTGAAGATGGCTCAGAATTGCTACTCTCCTGTTTAATCTCTAATTGATTTTGGATTAACGGTAATCTTACAGTAAAAGTTGCCCCCCGATCTTCGCCCTCGCTTTCTACCTCGACTGTCCCACCATGCAGTTCGACTAAGTGACGGACGATCGCTAATCCTAACCCCAATCCACCAAATTTTCTGGTGGTGCTGCTATTCTCTTGACGAAAATATTCAAACACGTAAGGCAGAAAATTGGGATCGATGCCTTTGCCAGTGTCGCTAACTTGAATTAGTGCTGAGTTGGAATTGTAATTACGACATGATGATAGTCGAATATCAACCCGTCCCCCCGCAGGTGTAAACTTAACTGCGTTTGAGAGCAGGTTCCAGACGACTTGCTGCAATCGGCCAGAATCACCCAAAACTTGCCCCAAATTTGGTTCCAGGCTGATGTGCATCTCAATTGACTTAGCTTCTGCCGATAATCGCACTGTCTCCATTGCTGCCGAAATCACAGATGTCAGATCGACTGGGTAGATATTCAAGCTGATTTTACCTTGTAAAATCCGAGAGATATCCAGTAAGTCTTCAATCAGTTGAGCCTGTAACTTCGCATTTCGCTCAATAGTCTTCAGCGCTTGAGGAACTGTCTTTTCATCAAGTTTTTTGGTTTGGAGAAGCTTTGACCAACCTAAAATTGGGTTGAGTGGCGATCGCAATTCATGAGAAAGTACTGCTAGAAACTCGTCTTTAATCCGGTTGGCGTTTTCTGCTGCTTTCCGGGCAGTTTGCTCTGCCTCGTATAAACGGGCACGTTCCATCGCTTGAGCGCATTGCTGTGCTAGTGCCAACATAAAGGCTTGGTCATCTTGATTAAACAGCTGAATTTCGGTAAAAGCTAGAGACATTCCACCGATAGCTCGTCCCTCGATGATCAATGGAATCGAAATCCAAGCGCCGTAGTTGGACTGAGTGTATTCCTTGGCAAGATTTGAGTAACGAGCAATCCTCGCTGTTGTTGCCTCTTGCCAAATAGGCTGCTTAGTTCTGACTGCTTCTGCTAGTGGTGCGGATGCATTAATCGAGAATCGACGCCAGGAATCTATTATTTCTTGTTGCCCGCCAACAGTTCGGACAAGTTCTAATTCAGTGCCGCTTTGAGTCAGTAGCGCGACAAAAACAGAACTAGCTCCCAATGCTGCCATACCTTGCTCGACAATTACTTCAGCAACTTGTGTCGGAGTTAGAGATTCAGAAAGTGCAGCGGTAATCGCTTGCAGACGGGTAGTGCGAGATGCTGCGTGTAAAACCGCCTGTTGAGATTGCTGTGCTTCTCTGTAAAGTCGGGCATTATCAACGGCTACGGCAGCACGACAAGCCAACTCCTCAGCTAACATTAGGCTTTTGTTATCGTAGCGACGACCTGAAGAAGATACTAAAGTCATCGCTCCCAACACCCGTCCCCGAACGATTAGCGGTACACTCATGCCAGATGTCGGATTTAGTTCTTGCAAGATTTTGAGGTGACTGGCGTTGTGGGTTAACCCTTGCATCTGTTCATTAGAAACAAAATGAGTAATTTGTGATTTGCCTGTCCGTATTACTTTCGCAACACCTGCTGTTTGTGCCAAATCAGGCGGATAATTTTGTAACTGTTCTACCAATTCTTGTTTCTCTGGATTGGCATGGGCTGCTGCAACCCGACGGACTAATTGATTGTCACAAATAATATCAACTAAGCACCAATCAGCGATTTCCGGCACTGCTAAACGCGTCAAACCTGCTAGGGTTATCTCGTAGTCCAATGATGCAGCCAAAATCCCACTAGCCTCAGCTAAGAAACGCTGCTCCTCTTCTACCTGTTTGCGCTTAGTAATATCTCGCGAAGACGCTTGTATATCTAAAATTTCTTGAGTTTGGCGATCGCGAATAGCTCGAATAGTTGCTTCCAACCAGATATAATGTCCGTCTTTGTGACGAGCGCGGTGACTAACGGTATAAATATCTGGTAAATCAGCATTGATTGGGTAATTCTTGGCAATCTCTGCCAAATCGTCTGGGTGAACTAACTCCTGGCTGGAATGACCTACTAGTTCCTCTGGTTGATACCCCAGTACTGTGTAGCAAGCTGGTGAAATATATAGAAGAATTCCATCTACTGTGTGGCGGGAAATAATATCAGTTGAATTCTCAGCCAGCAGCCGAAAACACGCCTCACTCTCGCGCAGTTTTGCCTCCGCCTGTTTGCGTACATTAATGTTACGGAAATAAAGTGATAGCCCTGTGGCTGAAGGATAGGCGCGAACTGCAAACCATGCATCAAAGGGTGGGTAATAATCTTCAAGCTCCAGCGGCATTCCTAGAGCAACTGCGCTTTTATAAAGTTGACCAAAGTTAGTATTAGCCAGTTCTGGAAACTCTGACCACAAATTTTTGCCGAGCAGATCCTGGCAGGAACGCCCCAGAGTTCTGCTTCCCTCATGATTGAGATAGGTGAAGCACCATTCATTATCAAAGGCAAGAAAGCCGTCAGTAATGCTCTCCAAAATTTGGGTAACTTGCTCTTTAGCAGTTTCAGCCTCAACACGAGCCGCTTGCTCTCGCTCAAATAACAGTTCCCGCTCGGCTTCTGCTTGCTTACGCTCCGTGATTTCTTGGCAGATTGCACCCACCCAAGTAATATCACCTGGTAGTTTAATCGGATAATAATTTACCGACCAGTGCCGCTGCTTTCCAGGTGCGGCGGGTGTCTCTCCACTGGCCTCTTGGGCAATAGATTCTCCCGTCTCGATTGCATGGTGTAAAGCTTCCATCACCACAGGATCTACCCCAGGTAGCACTTGGGCGACAGTCTTACCGATATGTGTTTCTTGGGGAAGACCATTTATCTCAGCTAAAGCGTCATTCAAGCGAACGTATCTCAATTTCTCATCCCATAGACCAATACCTACAGGGGCGTTCTTAAAGAGGGTATCAAGCAGAACGTTAGCTTCAACCAAGCGAGTCTGCTCTGTTTTCAGTAGCGCCAGCAATTGTTCGCGTTCTGCCTCAGCTTGCTTGTGTTCGCTGATATCCATGCACATTCCTACCCATTCCTGGACTTCGCCTATTTCGTCAAGTATAGGCACACCGCGTATAGCCATGTTACGGTATTTTCCGTCATGCCGCAGAACGCGATATTCGGCAACTGCAACGCTGCGTCCAAAAAAGGCTTGTCTCCAAATAGCAGCTACAGATGTCCGGTCATCTGGGTGTAGTGCCTCAACCCAACCCCATCCTTTGTATTCTTCAAGACTTTGCCCAGTGAACGCCTCCCAAGTCGGAATCTTGTCAACAACGTTGCCCCAAGGCCCTGCGCTCCAGACGATGGATGCGCTTGCTTCTGCCAGTGAGCGGTAGCGTGCTTCACTATGACGCAGATTTTCTTCTACTTGCTGCTGTTCATCCAAATATTGCCGCAAATCTGTAACCTCTTGAGCTTTTAGATTACCAATTAAATCTTTAACAAGGGTAAGATTTTCTTCCCCAATGGAGACACCTGAAATTTCAAAAATCCGGCGATATTTTTCCTCACTTTCTTGCAGTAACGATGAACTTCGCTGCTGTTCGATGAACTGACCAATTTGAGTGGCGATCGCACTCATCATTTGCAGTAAATTGGTGTCAGGTTCTAAAATTTGAGCGCTGAAAAATTCGAGCGCACCTAAGATTTTATTACCCAGCCGAATCGGAAATCCGATGGCGGTGGCAAAAAAATTCTCGTCTTGGGCGGGTTCTGAAATCCAAACAGGTTGACCACTTGCCCAAATCCGCTCGGCTAAACCTTCACTAAAAGCAATTGTCTGCTGGCTAAATGGTTCTTTCTCCAAATCAGATGAATACCAAGTACTGATGGGGTGTAGAACATTAGCTTCATCGTCTACACTCCAGATTATTCCAGCTTGCCATCCTAAACTTTCGCACAAGGATTGTAGAATAGCTGGAACCCCATTCACAAGCGTAGTTGTCTCAGAGAGGACGTGAGCGATCGCATACTGCGCACTTAGAAGCTGTTGGCTGCGTTTGCGCTCAGTAATATCTGTAATTAAGATTGATACACCACTTTCTGAGGGATAAACGCGGTTTTCCAGCCAGCGATGCCGTTTTGGATAGAAATACTCAAAATTTACTGTAACTTGTTCAGCAACAGCCCGGTGCAGTTCAGTGTAGAGTAGGCTATTAACTGTGTCAGGAAACTCCCAAATACTCTTGCCTAAAAAGTTTTCCTTATTTATGTTAGCTAATTCAGCTAGCTTGTCATTAACGTAGGTGTAGCGCCATTCACGATCCAATATGATAAAAGCATCGCTGATCTTAGCTAAGACCTGTTCAACGTCTTGGGTGATAGTTGCTGGAACTTCAGCAGTCACAGTTTCTGCTCCTCATTTTGAAAGTATTTGGCTAAAAACGCCTCACCGGGTTCTCTCATTTGGTATGGTAGCTTTTCAATTTGTTTTATAGCCAGTGGCGAAGGTCGTGTCCGTCCGTTTTCCCATCGGTTTATAGTGTGGAACGAAACCTTTAACATCGTTACCAGTTTTACTTGTGATAGTTTGAGGCACTGCCGAGTCTCACGAACCAACTTTGCAATCCTTGGCTGTTCGATTAGATATAGCAGATGTTATAACTTTGACTCCATCTGTCCACAGCTATAGACCTTGTAAGTTGGTGATTATGTACTACATCAACTATCATGCAAGCTATTTAAGCTAGTAATAGAATTGTTTTAATTCAGGGGATAAGAATATGAAGGTTTGGCTTGCCTGTTTTTTGGTGCTGTTTGCCTTAGCGGAACTGTTTGACTGGTTGCAAGAATTTAATCTGCCATTACCTATCTATATTTTGGGTGGCGCTTTTTTAGCTGTTGCTTCTAACTATGATAAAATCGTTGGCTCCTATTTTGCCGATTCCAGCATTGAAGCATCACTTGAACAACCTCAGTTAGATTCACTAACTCCATCTACTAATTCGATTTCTTTACCAATTACCAGTCCTGTTAAAGAGGTACAAACATCTCCAACAGATGATTAGGGCTTGTCTGATTCTATGGTTGACGCTGGGCGTAAGCTTGCTTTAAAAGTAGGAATACGTCAAAGCCTCTAAATAGCAAGTAAATTGCTACATTAATAGGAGCTTCAGGTTAATTAGCTTTTAACCTAGATTCCAAAAATTGACTTCTGCGCCTGCAACATCTACCCAATTCAGGCTACCGCCTCAACGCCGTGATTAGTGGACTATTAGAAAAACTCCGTGTACCTTTTGTCAAAGTTCAGGATTCTCGTGAAACTTCTAAGAGCAAAAGCTGGCTGCAAATTATTTTTGTTACCAGTGTAGGAGTCACCGCCTTTATCTGGGGAGTTCGGGAACTCAAATGGTTACAGCCTTGGGAGTTAAGAGTTTATGACCAGATGTTGCGATCGCGTCCATCAGAAGCACCCGATCGGCGGATTGTGCTAGTAAAAATTACTGATAAAGATATCAAACGTGAGAAATGGCCTCTATCAGATCGGAGAATCAATCAGCTATTAAAGAAAATAGAGTCTTATCAACCGCGAATTATTGGTTTATATCTTTTCCGACCAGAAGATAATAATTTGGCGGCTAATCTCCAAAATCAAGATAACATTGTCACTACGTGTTTGTTCAGCAGCTTGGATAGAGATGAAATTCCCCCGCCGCCGAATGTCCCTATAGATAATGTTGGGTTTAGCGATGTGGTCGCTGATAATGAAAACGACCAAATTCTCCGCCGCACTTTATTATTTGCTAACTCTACAGACAAGAAATGTACAACATCATTTGCATTTGGTGCATTAATTGCAATTAATTATCTCGATAAACAAGGTATTGAATACAATTTCACTAAAAAAGGAGATTTTATATTAGGTAAAACCTTGTTTGTGCGTTTACAACCTAATTCTGGCGGCTACCAACATTTGGATGCACAAGGCTATCAAATATTATTAAATTACCGTCACCCCAACAGCCTCGCCGACCATGTAACCCTCACAGATGTTCTTAGTGGGCAAGCCAACCCCAGTTTATTCAAAGACCGTCTGGTAATTATTGGCACTACAGCGACTAATATCCCTCCAGGTGGGTTTTATACGCCCTACAGTGCTTTACCAGATCAACCAGCCAGAATGCCTGCTCTGTTTATTCATGCACAGATAGCAAGTCAACTGATCAGTACAGTGTTGGATGGGCGACCCTTGATTTGGTATTGGCCCGACTGGGTGGAACTTATTTGGGTATGGGGCTGGTCGCTATTAGGTGGTGTTTTAGCATTGCGATGGCAAAATCCGCTGCTTTTGCTAGCGGTGGTAGGGATAACTCTATTTGGCTTAGTAGTAATCTGCGTTGCTTTGTTTTTACAAGCTGGATGGGTGCCGTTAATCCCTCCTGCTCTTGCTTTGGTGATTACTAGTATCTGTGCGATCGCTTATACTAGCCATCAAAATCAGCGACAAACTCAGGTGATTGTTCTGCAAGTTGAAAAACAACAAGAAGCGATCGCCCAATTAAATGTACTCTTAGAAGATAAAACAGCAATTCCCGACTCGTCTGTTGACTTTCTTGCCCCAGTTGATTCACCCGAAATAAAATCAGGTGATTTGCTTTTGAGTGGACGCTACAAAATCTCTCAAACTCTCGGTGCAGGTGGATTTGGTCGGACTTATTTAGCACAGGATACTCAACGACCGGGTAATCCTACTTGTGTAGTGAAAAAGTTAATGCCAGCCCGTCAAGATGCACGATTTTTGCAAGTCGCTCGCAGATTGTTTCATAGTGAAGCTGAAATTTTAGAAATTTTGGGTAAACATCATCAGATTCCGGAACTACTTGCTTATTTTGAAGATAATCAAGAATTTTATTTAATCCAACAATATATTGAGGGACATACCTTAAGTGAACAATTACCACCTGTACAAAATGTGCAAAACCAATCATTTGTGATGGAAATGCTCGAGCGCGTTTTAGCAGCTCTAGAATTTGTCCCTCAACAGCGAGCGATTCCTCGTGGTGTCACAC
>JADEXV010000301.1 GCA_015206945.1 Nostocales cyanobacterium LEGE 12452
CTCCGACTACAACAGAAATGGTTGATAACTTAATCTCAGTTGCACTCGATTTAATAAATCCTCAACATTTAAGAAACTGGTTTGCTAGTTGCTGCTACTGTACCTCATAACAGCCGCAAATGCTGTAATTATCTTCACCGAAAAAATACTTTAAAATAAAGTTACGTTGATTACGCCATTTACGTAAGTCTAGCTATACCAAGTTATAGTTATTGACTTTTATTAACTCTTAATGGTATTCAGATAAAAAATACTTAGAAAATAGTCTCAAACCGATATATAGAAAAGACTTTGGCATATCTTTGCTTAGTATCTTGATATATCTGGCTTTGGAAGATTTTTGAATGGTGTATTTCTCTTACCCTGCATAAGTTTGAGGCTTGTTTCTCACTCAAAAATGTATAAGCCCCGTTAACTAAACCTGTAGTTAGCCAGAAATATCAGTTAATGCTTGGAGAATTTTTTATGAAGTTGTTTCTAGAAATTGCGTAGAAACTCTTTATCAATATTGGACGTGACAATGACCTCTCGTCTGACTTAGACTACTACTAACCAATCACAGACCACAGACCTACACTCGTCTGCAAAGTTAACCCAAACCTGCCATTGCCCCAAATACTCATTCCAGTAAGGCTCCCCATCAGCAACACCGATAGCTTTGCCGATTGTGGAGACTAGCTGTTGGTAGAATTGACCAGCGCTGTCGAGTCCAAGGCGCATTTTCAGGTTCAGCCCCTTCCATCCTTGGGTAACAGGACTTTCCACGGGCGTGAGTGTCTGAGGAATATCCTGGGGAGTGGTGTCAATGACTGGTGTAGTTGTACTTATATGATTGCTGACTGACACCAACTCACTAAGAAACAGTTCATCCCGATTTAACCACTGCCCAAAAATTGAATTACGCTGATCATCAGGGGCAACAAACCGATAAACGCACTCCCGATTTTCACGCTTACCCAACCGACCAACGTAATTCAATTTCAAATCAATCTTGGCAAGTAACTTCTGAGCGATCGCTATCGGTGTGTGTTTTTCAGAAATGGAAACATTCAGGTAATTCTTGATAACGTGCCTATGCTGAACAGCCAGTGCCTTAAACTCAACCATCTTCTCGTCGCTGCCACGTAACTGAACATCTGGTGTAAGAAACTGCAACAGATTCAGATTTTCCAGTAACAACACAGCAGGTAATAGCTGCCCCCTGTTAAAGTCAGGTTTCCAAACCGAATTCTCCCCAGCCTCTAACTGTGCCTTAGCCCGTTTAGCATCACGATTGGTCAGAAATTCCCGTCCCAATGTCAAATAATAGTGCATCCGCAGTTGAGGATACCAGCCGTCATCATCCTTCTCAACCAAATCAAGCGTAACTTCAACTTCATAACGACGGGACAATTCCGCCTTGCGTTGCTGATGTCGTTCAGTTTTGGTTTTTGCCCTTGTGTCTTGCAGCTTCTTAAGTTCGGCATCAGAGATAGTCGGAGAATCCGCGATCGCTTTACACTCCGCAGCATACAATTCAACAGATGCCGCTTTAACCGACTCGATTACTGCCCCACTCTCATCATCATCAACATCGGCTGCATCAATAATGATGTACCCATCCTCGACCAAACCCGCAACCACCGATTCTCTATAACGCCGCATCTCAACGTTGATGACAGAACCACGCTTACCCCAAGTCTGCAATGACTCCGGTTGAAAATTCTGGTCAATAAAGCTGTAATCGTCATTATCCGCCGCCGACAACAGCGCAATGTTCGCCCTCGTTGCGACGTGTTGACTTCTCAACAAACCTCCGATGGATGTGGAACCATTGCCCACAACCGACATCCCCCATTCTCTCACCCAAATGTGACGGTCAACAGTTTCCCTAACCCGTGCCAACATCTGACGGACGGAGTTAACCGGCTGTACTCCCTGAAAAATCCCCCAAACACCATCAAAATGTCCTCTAATATCGATGCTGACCCCAGTTTCTAAACTTGGAGAGGCGATAACCAAATCGTACTGGGTGAGAATTTCGTTCAAGTGGGCAATACAACCGAAAGCCGCATGAGATGGATCAGCAACGGATTCACTGTCAATTCTCAGTATCCGCAGGTGTGGGAATTTACGGCGAAACCGTTCCTCCAATGCTTGGGTTCCCCATTTAGACTTTGCCTTTTGAGCAGAACAGCAGAGTAAATGATGCCCACCTTTGGCGATGGCCTTGTCCAGTGCCGCAATCAAATTCTTCGGGTTACTCCCAGAGTAGTTGTAACAGTTTCCGGCTACGTGCCGATAGTTGTTCACGATTACGAACGGATTAACCCGATATTCGCCAGCGAGTGATAAAACGTACTTTACATCAGTATCTGACACATCAGCACTAGACAGGTAAATCTTTCCCTGACTGCTGCCCAAAACATTCTGTACCAGTTGTTTGAGGTTTTTGAGAACAGATACCCGACGCTTCTGCACTTCAGTACCAGAGTTAAGTAAATGCCAAAATACTTGGTCGCATTCGTCAATAATAATGACATCATTTGACCAGTCGTTGGGATTGAAACGGGCTTGGCTCTCATGATGCAGCGAATCTACACACACCCCATATCCTAACAATGTGCCTGTTTCATTCGTGCGGACTTCGGTAACATAGTTAACACCGAAGCGATTACACAGTGCCTCACCTAGTTGAATGCGATGGGTGATAATTAATACCCGTCTCTCTTGGTCATGTGCTTTTGCCACTTCCGTTGCCAGCCATTCGGTTTTACCAGTGCCTTTGGGAGCCTTGAGGATAATCAGCTTTTCACCTTCGGGGACGAGAAGCTGGCCCAAGAAACGTTGGTTGAGTGCGATCGCTGGCGGGTAAGTCAGCAGAGTGAACAGCTTGATTTCCCACAACTCCAGTGCAACGGCTGTGTTGTAGAGCGCGTCAAATGCAGGTTGACCGTGAGCAACGATAAAATCATCAACCCCTTTCTCTGCCCCTAATGGTAAATCAATCACCCGCAGCGAACAACCCTCATTTACCAGCAGCCGTCCCATGCGACTGATAGCGGTTCTGACTCGCTGGACTGTCTCAGGTTTGTTGTCCTGGTCAAAGCAGATGTTAACCTGTCTTCCCTGTGTTGCGAAATGTTTCAAGTCTGGGATGAGATATGGTTTACCAATGGCAGTACCGTACTCATCCTGGGGTGTGCGGTATCCAGCGTTAACACCGGGAATTGCGATTGCAGCATAACCAGCAGTCAGTAATGCCCCCGCTTTCTTGACACCTTCTACAATTGTCACTGGTACATTATGCTTCCAAACCCAGTGCCAGAAACCCCCAGGATGCTGCAAGTCCTCTTCGGTAATGGGGATGCCGCTACGATTAGAGACTTTCACCCAGATGTGATTTGGTACTAAGAGGAAGAAGGCGCGTGTCTCTTCTCTAAATGGGTGTTCGTACTTGATGAATTTGTGAATCTTTTGGCGATCTCTTCGGGGATGGTCGGGTTTGAAGCAGCCCCACATCATTAGGGCGTATTCGTTGAGGGGGTCAACGCCATTGCACCACCAGCCGCCTAGTTCAATGTGCTGGTATTTTTTCAAGTCTCTGTCTCGCAGTCGTCCATCGTTGCGACGGGAGATTTTGGGACTGTAGAGCAAGTATTCGTAGGGTGTTGTGCCGTGGAGCGATCGCGCATTCAGGTGAAAGATTTCTTCATCAACTCCACTGTTGAGCCATTCTTGTAAATGTTTAGCTTGAGAATCAGATTCGATTATACGCATATTCCCTCTATTTTTTGACGCATGGAAATAGAGCGGCATTGCACCCATGCCGCCGGTTAAAATTTTGTGAGAGCTTTTGCTGGCTATGAAATCCTGACTAAGCCAGCCAGAGGGTTATTTATTCCTCCCGGTGTGCGGTCGAAACGTCAGATTGATACGGGTGCTAACAACTTTATTGGTCTTGGGAACTTGGTGCAGATGTGTAGACTGGCAACCTGGGTGCATTATGAGTAAGCTGCCATGTTCCAACCAAAAATCAGTAGGTTTGCCATTTCTCGGTTTGATTTGGAATTTGCGACATGACCCCAGGCTTACCGATGCGATCGCTGGGTTAAATCCCATCGATGGTTCGTTGTCTGCGTGCCAGCCGATTGAATCAGTCCCCGTGCGGTACTGATTGCCAATGACGATACGGAATTTGTAGCTTGTAAGCGCAGTGATTCTGTACCGCAAGTTAGACAGAGGTTCTGTCCAAGTCAGGGGTTTTAAAAATACGCTGTTGGAGTAGAGATAATCACAGCCTGTATCACCGTAAAGACATTCAAGACGGGGAACGGGCATTGTTTTCCCCGCGATCCTGATTTGATTCTGCTGCCACTCCAGTTTCAAACAGTGTTGGTAAAGTTCATTGGCAAGTTCTTGACTTAAGAAATCGGGGTAGTAGCTGATTGGTAAAACTGGGGTTGATTCAGCAAATAAATTGAGTTGTTGCACGGTACTTTTCTCCAATTAAAGAAAGTATTTTGAAGACAATTACTGTTAGTTTTGACCAGTAGAGAAAACCTCAATCAACACGCTTTCTGGATATAAACCAACTTTTCCAAAACGTGGATCATGAATGCGTTCTATTTCTATCCCTTGTTTTCGACACAATGCACTTGCCTTTCTCCCTTTAGTACCCGCTTCTTTAACTGAGATTTCTAAACCTTGAAGATTGGCAAATCCAACAACACTGTATTTATGGCCGCATGGGGTATTTACTCTATCTTGCTCAACTTCAACCGCTTTGAGACGGTGCAAAATTTCAGTCTGTTGCTGTTGTTGTTGGAGTAAATGCTGTTCTTGCTCTGCCAATTGTTGTGCTAGAGCAGCAAGTAACTGAACTTGAGTCATTGACTGCTGCTGTACAGGCTCTTGACTCATCATCACTTTCATTAAGGTTCTGTTGGCCCAGATGCGAAACTCGACAGAAACCCACTGAGCTAAATCAACGGCGATTTCTGGATGAATCCAAGTACCTTGAGAACTGCCATAGCCATCAACTTCGATGACAAGAGACGATATCGGGATTCCGATGTCGTTTGAAAGTGCTGTCCAGTAAGCTTTTGTAGACTTCCTTTCTTTGTAATGCCCCCAAGACTTATTATTTGCATGGCACATCTGAGTTGCATTTACGTAGCCTTTGGGTATGCTGTATTTGCCTAGCTGCCCAACTTCTGGCATTTGGTTAATATCTGAGTCACGCCATTTGTGTATCAACATAATTAACTCCCTGGTTATTGCTCAAACAGTGAAGAAAGAGGAATTTCAATCTAAGAAACTCAAGCATTTACCCGCACCAAACTTTTCTCACCAACTAATGAGAAACGATTCGATATAGTTGGTGTATTAATTAACGTTGGCGACATCAATTCAACAAGGTAAAACCAAGAATCATGCACCAGTGCAATCCCCAAAATCAGCCGTTGTTTTGTTCCTTTATCGTGAGAGCAGAGGATTACTCTTTCGCCCAAAACGAAAGTAGGTTTTTGCACTTTGATGGCTTCTAATTCTCCAGTCCCGATGATTTGGTTCTGTGTAGCGTGGAGTATTTCTTTACCACAATCAATTGAATAAATCCAACATTCGTGTTTCCATTGCATACCGCAGCAGTAACCAAATCTCCTCGTAGTTCGTAAGAAAACTCTCTCCAGTAAATTAACTGCAATCGGTGGTATTGTTTGTCCCCAAGGTGGGGAGAGATACCAGCTTGTTTGAAGTGCGTTAATGTGGTCAATCATGCGAGTTTCCCCACTAAATATTCGATAGCGTCTTTATCAATGGCAGCAATGCGGTTTTTAATGCGTTGAGGTGGATTCTGAAGAAATCGTTTTAAGTCTTTACTTCTGATTTGGTGATATCTTCCAGACCGCCTATGTGTGCGTATCCATCCTTTTTTTACCCAAGTCCAAACAGTAGCCGAATTGAGTTGTAAAACCCTGGCGATTTCGCAGCAGTTGTAGTTATCAAGGATTGGACGTGCGGAGTATCCTAAAAAGCGTAATTTGTTTTGAATAGCTGATCTTGAGCGTGTGTATCCTCTTCTCTTTAGCCGATACGCTATTTGTTTGACAGTGTAAAGGCAAGCCATTTCCTCAATGATTCCGAGTTCTTCGTCAGTCCATTTGGGATTCATTTATTACCTCCAATGTTTATGCAGATTTAGGAGAAGAATTTTCTTGGACAATTCGAGCGCTGATTGATTCAAAGTCAACTTGAAAGATGTTCATATCTGTGGACATTGCCCCAGTGTTGTAGCGGTCTACGATGTGCTGTTTAATTGCAGATTGATTTAGCCCATCAGGGATATCAATGTGCGCTTCACTGATGATTTTTTCGACTACTGTGACAATGACTTTCATGGTTTTTATTCCCATCTGATTAATTGAGGATTCAGAAATCAGAATTATTCTGTATTCTGAATCCTGAATCCTGACTTCTGATTTATACTGCTCCAGCTTTTGCCGTTTGCAACTGTTGCATCCATCCATTGATTGCCGTTAATTCATCAGCACCTAAGCCAACAGCATCAACAACTTGGTTTTGATACAAAGATTCAGCATGATTGGGATGGTCACACTTATCTGCTGCCCAAGCCAAACACATTGTTTTCACCAGTTCATTAATCTTGGTAATATGAAGTAGACTTGGGCGGTCAACATCCTGGAATTGCAACCACTTTTTGACTAAATCAAGAGGATAATCAAGCAAAGTGCGAATATTTTTTACTCGCAAGTCTTGAGGATGTACTGGTTGAGGTACTACGCTGAGTTTTGCTGGAGCTACTGGGGTTTCTGCTATAGATGGGATAGCTGAGGATGTGCCACCTAAGCGAGATTGAATATTACGAATGATAGTTGCCCAATCAGCATTTTTATTCCATTCCCTTTCAATTCTGGTTTTAGTTACTGCATCATAAAGATTACAGAAAACGGTGTTTTGTTCACCAGCATTAGCAGTAATAATCAGTGGCTTAGAAAAATCCTGTACACCTGATGCAGCCAAGAGAAAGCTTTTGGTGAAGTTTGTTTCAACACCGCTTCTTATGACATAAACTTCATCAGCACTCACTACAATATCGAGCTTCAGATTGTCCTTGCCTTTGAACTCTTTAGTTGTAAATCGCAGTTCAGACAGATAACCAGTTAATGCTCTTTGGGAAACAGGGATGGTTTTATCCCGTTCAATATCGTAGTGATACCACAGGTAAGATTCTCCACCTAACTCAGCGTTTTTGACATATAAATAGATGGGTTCGGGAGGGTTGCATAAACCTAGTTTGATTTCAGTAACCATATTTTGTTGGGATGTGTGATAATTAGTGGTTTGTAACATAAACTTTCAGTGCTTTACGATTGCTTGAAGAAAAGCTGATATTCAAGCAATCGCTTTTTTACTAAACAGAAAGTTATCGATTCCGCTCTAACTCCCATTGCAAATAAGTGAGGGCAGTGCTAGCATCGGCAATGTTTAAATCTGGCTGATCCCCTACTTCCAAGAGTTGTTTGTAGTCTGGGTGCGTAGCAATTTCGGCTATCAGGGTTTGGGCTTGTTCAACTAATTGGTGGAGATGTGGGTTGGATATTTCGATGCCCAGCCTGAAACATAACTCTTCCGCTTTCACACCAAAAGTTCCTGGCTCAATCTCGGTTTCTAAGTCTTCAAGCAGAGATTGGAAATTGGGGTGTTCATCGTTAATTTCAACCTCAAATAAATCTGCAATCTTTGTAGCGGTGGTTGCCCAATCGGGTAATCTGTGCGGAATCGTCTTAGCATAAAGTTTCATGATTGGTTCCTCTTCGATTAAGAGCTAAAAATCCTCGGCAATCTCCAACAAAAAGCCGCGTCCCGTGTTCTGTACTTGCACCAGTTCTTTATCCAACAGTGTTTGAATCACTGAATCGGAGAATTGGAATTGCAACTGATGCAGAGGAACACAACCACCGCAAAGTCGAATCGAACGCAGCAAATGATTGGCTCTACGGTCAAAGCTGTTTGTAGACTTAGCCATTGTTTGCACCCTTAGTTAATACGGTTAACTGTCGATTGAGAATGCTTATTTGCTGTTGATAAAAGTCAATCTCTGCGGTAATTTGCTGAAATAATTCTTCTGGTGTGAGCGGTTGGATTTGATCCTCTTTCAAGTACGATATTTCATCAGAATTCTTGTTAGGCATCAGAGCATAACGCCAACCATCATCAAATTGTTCAGCCAATTCTGTACCCGATGGGTAGTAGTAAAGTCCGAGAATCGTGCCTTGTTCTGTGCGCTGCTCCAAACCAAAGCGAGGGTAGCCCCAGTGTTGAGGGATTGATATTGTAGGT
>JADEXV010000302.1 GCA_015206945.1 Nostocales cyanobacterium LEGE 12452
GATTTACTCCCAATCACTTGTATCCGATTCTTAGCAGGGTATGTTTGTTCTTCATGTATGACATCTGAAAACTGATACTTTTTTGTGACTCGCTCTAAAAAATACCGCAAGCTTTGTTTTTCAACTCGTTCGCCATCTCCAATCGTTGTTGAAAGCATATTCCACAAGGGAGAGGCTACTCGTCGTTGCAAGTAGTTAAGACTGTAAGGCGAATTGCTTGCTACATCCTTATACTCCTTTCCATCCCAAGCTGCTTTAAGAACAAGAATCTCAGGCGGGGACAAGCGTTTGCGTCTTTCAGTCAACACTAAGTTGTCTACTACAGCCAAGGCATCTTCAAAAGTTACATCTGCTGAAAATCTTTGCCCTAAAACTTTCTGTTCTCCCACAAGAACAGAGGAAGCGTTAGTAGACTTAAGTCTTGATTCAGCATTAAAATCCATATTTTTATAATTTTTGTTGGTGTATTAAATATCTATAAGGATTTATTCTAGATTAGAGCTAGCTCAAGTAAAAAGTACACTGCACCTCCAAAAGTATACTGCACCTCTATGATACTTGCTCGTTCTTCATAATTGTTAACATTACACATTTATCATAATATTTTCTAATAAAATCACTTAGACCTTAAATAGGTCAGCAACCCTTAGCTTCTTGCCGAGGTCTTTAGCCAATTAATGTTTAAGTCTTAGCTGATCAGACTACTAAATACTACATAAAGCTGACGATTATGAATACATCTGTACAAAATAAAGATTTGCTAGGCAACTCTTCATGCTTTAAACCGAAAGGAGAAAGGCGCGAGGAAGTTTTGTGAGTTACTGTATCAATCCCCTGTGTCCTCACCGCCAAAATCCAGACAAAGTTGAAAACTGTGTATCGTGTGGTACTTCACTACTGATTAATAATCGTATCCGTCTAGTCAAACCATTAAAAGCGCTTACTGATAATCCATACAACTACTTTGATGTTTTTGAGGTAGATGACAGTGGCACTAAGTGGCATCCAGTTCATGAACAACGAGTCATGAAAGTTTTAAAATGGAATACACCTAAGCTTGTAGAGTTAATTGAGCGGGAATCTCTCACTTTACAACTAATTCGACACCCAAAAATTCCTCGCAGTACTTTAGATGACTATTTTACTTTTGTTCCAAACAATAGTCTTCTAACATTACATTGCTTAGTTATGGATAAGTTTGAGGGACAGAACCTAGAGCAGTGGATAGAATTTAATGGAAAAATTTCACAATCTCTAGCATTAGAATGGCTTAAGCAGTTAGTTGAAATCCTTGATACAGTACACCGCTCTAATTTTTTTCATCGAGATATCAAACCTTCTAATATAGTTCTTCAGGCAAATGGTCAACTGGCATTAGTTGATTTTGGTACTGCACGGCGAGTAACTGACACCTACCTGGCGAAAGTTAGTGGAAGTGGGGGAACTAGTGCAGGTCGCGGAGGAGTATATGAAATTACAGCTGTTGTCACACCTCGTTATACCCCTTTGGAGCAGATAAATGGACAAGCAGTACCTCAATCAGATTTTTATGCTTTAGGGCGAACCCTTGTACATTTAGTTAGTGGTATGTCACTGATGCGTCTACCAACAGATAAGAGTACAGGAAATCTAGTTTGGAGAGATAAAGCATCGCAAATTGACAAACCTTTTGTAGATTTTATTGAAGAATTAATGGCTCCCTTGCCAGGGCAACGTCCGCAAACGACTAGAGTTATTTTGCAGCGATTGGAGAGCTTACCATTTAAATCAAAGATCAATCGAATAGTTAAATCGAAGCTATTTCTAATCAGTGCAGGCATTACGTTTGCTTTAACCCTTGTTGCCTTGGGATATGCATCATTACCTGTGATAGCCAACAGTTACCTAAATCAAGGGAAGAAAGCTCACAAAGAATATCGGTTTATAGATGCTGAGTCAGACTTTAATGCAGCGATTAAATATAATTCTAATTTAACTGATTCAGTATCAGAATTCTACTTTGACCAAGGGGAACGTCACGAAGACAAACCTGAACTTGCTAGGAAAAATTATGAATTAGCTATCAAATTTAACCCTAAAAATATCAGTGCTTATAATAATTTGGCATTAATATGTCAGCAAATGTATGATTTAAGTTGTATTGAAAATACTTACCAAATAATTTTTAAATTACAACCTAAAATGTGGGAAGCTCGTTATGGGCTAGGAAGCTTTTACGATGACCACGGAAAATATGATTTAGCAGAGCAACAATATAAATTGGCTATACAAAGTAGTGAACAAGCAATTCCAGCCGTTAATAATTTATCAAGGTTGAAGAATATAATGGGTGATTATGGTGCAGCAGAAGCTTTAGCTTTGCAAGGGTTACAAAAAGATAAAGACCCTGAAGTACAGGCTTCGTTGTACAAGAATTTGGGCTGGGCGCTCTTAGAACAAAAGCGTTACGCTGAAGCTAAGACTAATCTACAGAAGTCAACGGAACTAGATCAAGAGCGAACAGATGCTTATTGCCTTCTAGCACAAGTGCAAGAAGCATTGAACATAAGAAGCAAAGCTAAAATGTATTGGGAATTTTGTTTAATATTAAATTCAAGTCTGCCAGAGGTTCAAAAATGGAGAGAGCAAGTATTAGAGCGTGTTTTTAAAAAATATTAATCTGGTATTGCTGTCTTAAACTTTTTTTGCTATTAAAATCCTATATGCTAAAAACTAGCAAATAACTACATAAATACTTTTGATAATGAATCATTCCATATATAAACCAACTAATGGATTAGAGAAAAAAGTTTTCAGATTTCAAGTTGCAGCGATTGCGTCAATAATTCTTTTTCTTAATGAGAGTAGTGTATTGGCCAAACGCCAGCCAACAGTAAGACGCGATTCATTAAATTCACTAGAGCGAAAGTGTGATTTTATTGCCAGAGTTGTCAATGATAACGATCTCGACTGGCGAGCAGGAAGCAAACTTTGTGAGGGAGATAAACTTCAAGTAGCAAATGGAAACACAGTTAAGATTTTGTGCTACTTGAATCTAAAATTTCTGGATTTACCAAGTGGCTCTATCTCAAATGCACCTGATAAATGTGTACCACAAGCAGAGAAAAGGCGATGTACACCTGCCACTCGAAAGAAATGTCCAAAAACTAAAGGCCCAGATGATGAGAACGGTACACCAACGGTAATTAGTCCCTATGGCAGTTCGATTTTAAATTCTCGTCCAGTAATCTCTTGGTATTCTGTCGCTGGAGCTGATAATTACACAGTAATTGTGGAGGGTAATGGTGTGATTTGGGAAACAGAAGTAAAAACTACCACACTTCTATATCCTAAAGAGCAAAGAGAATTGCAATATGGGAATGCTTATAAAATTACCGTTATAGCTAGTAAAGGTGACTTTCCTGTGAGCGCCGATACATCAGTAGTCAATCTGTTGCCAGAGAGTGATCTTAAACAGATTTTAGAAAAGGTAGAGCAAATTAACTCTCTCAACCTACCTCCAGATGAAGCTGATGTTTTAGACTTAGATACTGTATATATGTCAAAAAGGCTTTTGAATGAAACAATCAATACGTTAAAGAAACGAGTGATAGCAGGTAGTAGCAATCCGACTCTCTACAGAATATTAGGCGATCGCTATTTAGAGGCATGGTTGCCAGATGAGGCTCGTCGTGAATATGTGATGGCAGCGCAGTTAGCCCAAAGTAGTGGGAGCTTAGATGAATTAGAAAAGGTGCAGGAGCGACTAAAGTTGTTTGAAAGTGTGCAACAACTGTAAGTAAGTTGTCCCAAAGTAGTTCAGAGCCAGCTTCCGACTAGAACAAAAGCCGCCCAGTAGTAAGGATGAGTGTAATCAGGATTTGACAATAAACTCAATTGTGCTTGACGCAGTGCCTCTGCTTTAGGTACACCCTTTCTCAGTTCTTTGTAAAATTCGCTCATAAGCTGAGTGGTAGAATCAGTATCTACTAGCCATAATGTTGCTAACGTACTTCTTGCTCCTGCTTGTGCGGCTACTCCAGCAATTCCTAATGTTGACCTTTTATTACCCTTAGCGGTTTGACAGGCACTTAAAACTAATAACTCAATCCCGTCTACATCAGCTTGAGTTTTATTTCTTAATAATCTATCAAACTTTAATACATTGATTGCCTTCTCATAGGCTAAAATTACCGTTCGATGAGGATCTGAACTAAATTGAGCATGAGTTGTCAAATGAACAATTGGAAAATTGACCGTACTCAATTCTTTCTCAAGCCGAGGGCTAGTAAAATTTTCATTTAGTAAGGTAGTGGAAAAAATAGTTTGTTTTTTAATATCTGCTACTTCTTGTTCTACTCCTGGTAACGCTTTCAAGTCTTTAGGAGCGTTTGGATCGTTGAAGCTGGGACTAACTTTAGAGAGTGCAGCAATGAGAACTTTCAACTGTTCTTTAGATAAAGCTTTTGGTTGGCGAACTCTAGACCCTAAAGTAACTGCAATACTGTAGTCTTGGAACAAATAATCTTTCCCATCATGCAGCAAAGCCATCGGCAAGCTTTGGAAAGATTTGTCCAAAGTGAATACCAGTGTTCCTGACAATGGCAAATATTTCTTGATAGGTACAATCAGCAAGCTATAGAGTGCTTGAGAAGGTTGAAGAAGCACCGATTCATCAGTATTAACAAGTTTCTTCTCTTGTAAATTCTTTAATAGATTCTCGATATGCTCTTTAACTGGCTTTGAATCAACAGAATGATGATGAAGAGATTTATCAGGGGATTGAACGAGTATTTCTATACGACTACCCAAATCAACAATGTGAATTACTGCTGGGGCACTAGGTAAGTTTTTAAGCTCGTTTAAAGCTACAAGATCGAGTTTGCCACACTTGAGAAAATTCTCTAAATCTGCTATTTGCAGCCGTTCATTTGTTTGAATAACTTGCTCCAGATTTGGATTAGGAGATGCTAGAAGCAATCGCATATAATCGCGATAAACAGGTTCTACCTTTTCCGAGAAAGAGAACTGTAAATCTGCGTTGCTTGCTGAGAGGCTATCACGAAGCTGACTTAAGTTATTGATCGCTGCGCTATAAGCTTTAATAGCTTCTTTAAACTTTCCCTGTTTATTATATAAATCCCCTAACTCCTGCTGCCATTGATATGAAATATCCCAAGCATGAATTGATTGTGCTAAACTTAAGGCTTCTGCAAAATATTTTTCTGATTGTCCTGCTTTTAATTTACCCAAAGTGCCGAGACTGTATGACTCCAACCGCTCGTTTTTGGTAATTTTAGCTGTTTGCAAAGCAGATGATGCATAGTCAATAGCTAATGAATGCAATAGCTTGTCTGAAAGTTTATTCAGACTCTTAGCGAAGTTCAGCTTTGTATAAACAGAATGAATAGCCGATAATTGAGAAAATGCCGAAGAGTTTTTTAGAACTAAGTTTACGCAAGACTGAATCTGTTGAGTAATTGTAGCACGAGTATTAGCTAATTCTGTATTACTAAAACTGGACTCTGCTATTAACCATTTTTCAAAATCTAATAATAAATTCAGCTGATGTATTTGAGCTAGCAGTTGTGTAACTTGAGGAGCTTCTAGCGTATTATATACTTGTTGATATATATCAATTGATTTCAACACCTCTTGTTGAATTAAAATGGCAATTTCTTTTTTAAAAACTGGCTCTTCTATTTCATAATATTTATTACGTGCTTGTTGGTAAATAGCCTGTTCAGTATTACCCAATGACAGCATAATTCCGCTAGTCTCAACAGAAGACATTTGTTTCGCAGTTAAAAGTATTTTTTCCAAAACTATCTTTGATTCATCTAGCTTACCTGTTGTACGTAATACATCTCCCAAGTTATGCCATACCAAAAGATTTAGGGGCATTAGCTTTTGCTGATCTATTGCTGCCGTGAATAGTTTTGTTGTAGATTCATCAGATTGCTCTAATGGGATAGCGCAAATTTTAGCATCCGTATCTAAATTTAAAGCTTGTAAAAGTATACTGCAAGCTTGACGATTTAGGCCTAGAGCTTGTAGGGCAAGGTTTTGGTTAATTAAACTGCCAGTAACACCCTCTTCATAGCGAATTTGACGATAAATTTTTGTGGCTTCTTTCCAATTTTGAAGCGCTTCTACTGCTCGGCCTTCATCAAGATACTTTTTTCCTCTTTGGATCAATAGTTGCGCCTGATGGTGTTTTTGTACTTTTTTCTTACTAGCATAAGCAGGGGTAATAAATGCTTTACTCTCAACCGTAAATAATCCTAGAATGCTTAAAAATAAGTGCTTGATCCAATTTCGACGTTTAACCATCGTTCTATTGTTCTTCTGGTATTATTGATTTTTTGATGTTTTAGCTTCAGCAGAACACAGATTAGCAAACAAGGCAGCATCGGCGGTGACTTGATCAGATTTTGCCGTCAAGACGACTGTACCATCAGGTTTACTTATCAAAGCTTGCGCTTCTATGATTGGTGTAGTTTCTTGAACTATTGATTTTAGTTCTTCTGAGCTAATGTTGACCTGATCTGAAATAGAATTGTCTTGCCAAATAGGATTATTAGATGGCAAATCGTTAGGGCTAGGTAACAAACTGTCAATACCAGTAACAACAAACTTACTTATCCCTATACCTGATCGACTTTGACAAAGTGATGCAATTTTAGGGGTTTTGCGAATTGCTTCTGGCGCTGCTTTCATGCTACTAGGATAAAAGTAAAAGCCGTTGATCTCAACTTGTCCATTAATGCCAAATTGTGAACTGGCTTCAAATCGGCTATTAAGAGAAGAAAAGAACCAGTCGGTATTAATGAAGATATTTCCGCCTTTTCCTGTAAAAGCATTAGCTGTTATGCTGCTGTTGCCCAAGGAGAATAGGATTTTTGTATCAATAGCTATGTTGCCACCATCGCCGTTAGTGCCTTGCTGCCCAGCAGTTGTGGAGATACTACTATTGCGTAATAACAAGTTTTCCGAGTCAATATCAATATCACCCCCCCGACCAACAGCAGTGGTTGCGTTAACACTCCCGTTGTTTTTGATATTGATGTCTTTAGCAATAATTTCAAGTTTTCCTGCATTGCCAGACCCATAGTTCCCAACGCTGACTTGAGCGCTGTCTTGAATATTTAAGCTTCCAGTCTTAAGGGTTAGCTTTCCTGCATCTCCAGTGGGATTTGGTGGTACTCTGCTAAATCTTACCCTTAAACTTTCGTCTAAAATAGCTGCCGATGAATCTATAAAACTAGGATTATTGGAATTTGAATCAACCCCCGAAACTTCTATAAAATCAGGAGCATTAATGGTGAGACTACCACCGTTTCCAGAAGAGACTGTACTCGTAGATACACCCGCGCCTTCCTGAATAGATAGCCTTGGGGTATTAATTTCTAAAATGCCAGCGTCACCGCTGCCAAAAGTACTAGCCTTAATTGTGCTAGCCCCAACGGAAGGCGATACACCTATTATTTCTATCTGATTACTTGCATTTACAAAAACATTACCACCTTTTCCCATATTAAAAGTTGTAGAACCTAAACCACCTCCATTTTTAAGAGTGATGTTTTCCGTCGATAGTTTCACATCTCCTGCGCTTCCATAAGAGCTAGAATTTGTGGTAATATTTGCTCTATTTTCTAATATTAAAGTTTTGATTTTTCCAACAATATTGCCGCCAACTCCATGATTGATGTAACTAAAAGTATTTATACCACCATATCCAAAAGGATTAGCAGTAGATGGATCAGAACCAATAATTTTTAAATTATCAACATTATTTACCACTATGTTTCCGCCTGAAGCGTCACTAAAAGTAGTAGTAGCTATTTGTGAGCCTTCCATGTTAATTTTATTTGCATTAATTTGAATATTTTCTCCTGCTGTCTTCCCAAAATTACTAGTAAAAATAGCACTCAGACTAAATTGTGTTGAATCTTTAAGTTCTAAAAGCTCAGAGGCATTAACACTAATCTCTCCGTTTTGCTTGTATTCTTGATTTTGGCTGAAAATCAAGGAGCCATTTAATATTCTTATATTACGCCCCTGGATATTGATAGTGTTTCCTTCGCCTTTAAGGCTATTAACATAAACCAAGGCATTCTCTGATAATTTTATATCTCCAAAAATTGAAGTTTTGTCATAGCTAAATGACCATCCATTATTTTCTTGCT
>JADEXV010000303.1 GCA_015206945.1 Nostocales cyanobacterium LEGE 12452
ACCTTGGGTCGCCAAAAGCAATTCTATCCCAGCGTTGAGCATGAATTCTTATTGGATTTTCCACTCTCTCTTGCACCCTCAAATCCCTGACCCTAGTAGTTTACTTCGACTTGTGTGTACACCGTAGCGTTGCAGCGAGGGAGTTTCTCCCAAAGATTTCATTTGTACTTCTTCTTCCTCTTCTTCTAGCAGTTCCTCGCGCTGAATACTGCCCTTTGGTATTTGCAATTCATCTTCTTCATCAGGTAATTCTTCTCGCTGAAGTTTCTCACTCTGTGGCTGATGAATTTTTTGCATCACCTGATGTGCTGTTCGGTCCGCTTCCTGCTCGTAACGATCTCCAGGCTCCCCAATCGTCAGTTTTGCTTGAATTGGTGTTGGTGTATCTGGTCTTCTGACTGGAATATTGGCAAAGTTATGACCAAATCGAGTTGCTTTTTCCAGTCGAGAATTCAACGATCGCTCCATCTTGGCTTGCAATACAGTCAGCCGTTCTTGTCCCTCTGGCGTAATCGTCCGATGCTTGGCTTGTAATTCCAATTCAGTTACTTCCATCTTTTCTTCTGCAAAAGCTTCATTCTCTACGTCCGTTTGTGTCACAGGCGTAAAAGATGCTTTTTGAGTTTGGCCACCAAATGGTTTATAGGCCAATTGAGGAGTTTGTTCTGGTGCTTGGGAATTAGAAAAGCTGGATGAGGGACTTTTGAGGGATTTCATCGGTTTTGATTGCAACTATAGACGATTCAATTTGTCTAGGTGATTAGTTTTGGTTATCATTTAGCCAAAATGTGCAATTATCAAGATAATTTTAGAACACTAATCAATTAGAAAGAATTAAGATGTGTTTCCCCCGAAGATAAGTACTAGCTTGTAAATAGTTTCATGTCGGATAGAGGAGAACACGCAGCCGTGTTCCCCTAGCCACGAGGAAAAGTATTCTTGAATCTGCCTTCTGATATTAGTAATGTCTTAAGTTGACAATGTTTTTATGCAAAACTGACTCCTAGTGTATAAGAAAAATCAGGATTAGAACTGCTACCAGAGAAAGTTCCGCCATCTTCAGGCAAGAAGGCATATTTACTCACTGAAATATAGTACGTACCTGCACCCACAGAACTGATAATTAATGATGAATTGCTACCGCCGCTATCGTCGTTCGTTTCCAGTAAATTCTCAATCCCAGTATCGTCAAACAGTCCGAAAACTGTATCTCCCGATGTCACTGTCTTAATAGTGACAATTTATGGATTTACTAAAGAAAATTTAAAAAAGTCGAAATCGCGATCGTCCCCTAGTTGAACTGTGGCAATCTGGGTTGAAAGATTAATGTTTGAGCCTGATGATAAGCAACCTAACCCTTCAGGACTGGCGAGTGTATTGTTTGTACTTTATCCAGTATTTTTCTACTCATAGAAAAGTGAAATTGTTACTATCAAGTGTGAGACCCACTACCCCCTGCACAATACCGATGATCTCATCTTGCTCTGCTCCCAGTTTGTCTAAGAATATTCGTGTGTTGCTTCCAACAACTTGTAAGCGGTAATCTTGGGAAACTCCGTTGAGTTCAATTCGGTCTTGGCTAGAGTTGAAGTCAGTAATAAAAGCCAAGTCTCCAAAACCAGGATTCGTAGTGTTGTTATCGTCGTAGAAAACATTTACAGCGTCCCCCAGGATAAATCTATCTACCCCAGCCCCGCCAGTTAAGGTATCAGTTTCGCCTAATCCCGGTGGAAACGGACTACCAGGAAAAGTACCGATGAGGATATCGTTTCCAGATCCTCCATTGAGTATTTCATTGCCGGGCCCGCCTTGTAGGCTATCATTGCCGTCCTCACCATTGAGGATATCATTACCATTATTACCGTCTAGGGTATCATCGCCTGCTCTTGCATTTAGAATATTATTAGAAGTATTACCAAAAATAAAGTTGTTAAAACTGTTACCTATCCCGGTAATGTTGCCACCTTCCGTCAACCTTAGGTTCTCCAGATTGGCTCCTAGTGTGTAAGTTACAGAAGACCGAACGTTATCTATACCTGAATTCGCAGCCTCTGTAATGGTATCAAGAGTAATATCAACGACGTAAGTATCGTTACCTGCTCCCCCATTCAAAGTGTCAATACCTAAACCGCCGTTAAGTGTATCATTGCCATTATTACCAGATAATCGGTTATTTTGGTTATCGCCAGCAATGCTGTCATTTCCATTTGTGCCAATGACATTATCAAAATTGACTGCGGTAAATGACAATGTTCCCAAACCAGGAACCTTATTAGCAGCCAAACTTTGGGTTTGCAGGTTAACGGCGATAGATACCCCAGCCGAAGATTGGGATGCATCTATGGTATTGTTGGCAACATTAGGATTAGCAATAATCTTTTCTACTTTAAAGAGTAGGTCTTTTCCCAATCCCCCAGCTTTTTGAATGATTCCAACACCTGACAAGGTAATGGTTTGACCTAGTTGACTGTAGTCTGCGGTATCAATTCCATCTGCACCATCAATGCTATCGTTCCCCTGACTGCCTTTGAAGGTGTCACTGCCTGTACCACCTTTTAGAGTGTCGTTTCCTGTGCCCCCATCAAGTGTATCATTGCCATCTCCACCGCTTAGACTGTCGTTTGCAGTCCCACCTGCGAGGGAATCGTTACCAGCCAAGCCATTCAAGATATCGTTCCCGGAGGTACTATTGGCGTTGCCACTACTAGCCCAACCAACTATAGTGTCATTTCCCGAACTCCCATTTATCGTGTCAGGATTTGTAGTACCGAAAGCCATATTATTTCTCCTAAATTTTTCACTAAATATGTAAGTTCAGCATCAATCAAAGAACTATTTCTCAGTTCAATGTAGATTACTTGTAATTTGCGTATTTTCATGTTAAAAAACATTAACTATTTAGTTAGAAGCTTCTCCAGAAAAAATATCTAACTACTTACTGTGGGATGATCCTAAAAGCCAGTTATTAGTTGCGTGCGAAACGCCTACTCTACAAAATTAGATAATTTATTTTCTGAAAAGACATTAATAGATTGCGCAAATTATTAAATAATTAGGTCAGATATTTTGGTTTTTTCCAATTTTTGTAACCAATGCCGTAATTATTGAATTATTATGAATTATAATGCTATAAAAAAATTACCAAATATTCAAAAGTTTAGTAATTACGATATATAATAATTGATATATGTTTATAATTCTGAAATTAAATATTTTTTCAAATTTACTGATTGATTGGATTAATGTTGACATATTTTTAGCTTGATAGCGTTTGTCATCAAGTTAGGTTTAAATATCATTTTTTTGTTAAAGAACTATTATGTTTAATTACAAAATAACAGTGATCTGCGCTGTAGGATGATATATGCGAATATTTAGTTATATATTGCTGCCCTATAGATCAATACATCCCAACTCTGTATTTGGAGCAATAGCCCATGTAGGAATTGAAAGGAGACTGAAGTCAAACTAGAGCGCGTAAATTGGGGACTCTTGAAAATTTGAATGGAGATTCAGACCCTAACCAAATCTTATTTATATTTTCTTCTCTAGTACCCAGACGAGACTTGTAGTCGTTCCGTTGCTAAAATTTTGCTTAGTCTCTAGTCGATATAAAATGCTGCGCTACCGTAACCAAACAATATTGATTATTATTTCTGTGCTCATCGTTGTACCGATGGGATTTTTGTTTAAGTATTATTATGGCCCTGCCCATCACTGGTTTAATGACTACGGAGCAGCTGTATTTTACGAAATATTTTGGTGTCTGTTTGCATTTTTATTTTTCAGAAATCGCGCAGCAGTAATCCAAATTCCTATATGGGTTTTTGTCATCACCTGTATACTAGAATTCTTGCAACTTTGGCATCCACCACTATTAGAGCAAATTCGCGCCACCTTGATAGGTAAATTGTTACTTGGTACGACCTTTATTTGGTGGGATTTTCCTCATTATGTATTGGGTTCTGTTTTAGGCTGGTTGTGGCTGCGACAATTACACGGAATAGGTTATGCAAAAAAAAGTCAAGGTTAAACCTAATTCAAAACACCAAAAAATTGAAGAACAACCTGATGGTAGTCTGACTGTTTATTTAAAATCGCCTCCAGTTGATGGTAAGGCTAATGAAGAGTTAATTAAACTACTAGCAGATAAATTTGATGTACCCAAGTCTCATATCAGAATTAAGTTAGGTTTGTCCTCTCGGCAAAAGCTAATAGAAATTGAGAAGGATACCTAACTGCTGCTTAATGATACCTTTTTTGAAAAGTTTTCTGCCTTCTGAATATGAGCTATATTCCACCCAGTACATCCTCGATTAGAGACAATAAACGAGAGATAGAAACTTGCAAAATCTAATTTTTATGCCTGTGTAATACTGATATACCTTGGTTGAGTTTTTACTCTTTCTATCCAAGCTTGGATAGCAGGGTATTGTGTTAAATCAAACCCACCTTCATCAGCTACATGGGTGTAGGCGAACAATGCGATATCAGCAATCGTATAACGCTCTCCTACAAAAAAATCTTGAAAAGTTAAGTGTTTATCCATCAAGCTAAGTGCTGCATAGCCTGGTTCACGTTTTTGTTTGATAGCTTCACTATATTCTTCAGTTTTACCTAAAATAGAAATCCAAAATCTTGATGTAGCAATAAAAGGCTCATGGCTATATTGTTCAAAACATAACCATTGCAGCACCTGCGCTCGTAAAAAGCGGTCATAAGGTAAAAACTCTGTACCTTCACTCAGATAAACCAATATGGCATTTGATTCTGCCAAATATTTCCCTGGCTCGATTTCTAGAACAGGTATCTTACCGTTAGGATTTTTACTTAAAAATTCTGGTGTTCGAGTCTCGCCTTTCAAGATGTTAAGCTCTATCCTCTCAAAAGGCATACCTAGTTGTGTCAATAAAAGACGTATCTTATAACCATGACCAGAAGGTAAAAAATCGTACAGATGCAGTAGTTCCATGTTAAAATACAGTTAGGAATGTGTTGAGAAGTGAAGGTTCAAAATACAACATTTTACCAAAAGATTTTCCCAAAACCGGATATTTTTTTGTATTTAGTATCTGAACGTACTACAAGAAATTATTCGAGAAAATAAAAAAAATATTATTTATTTCTAGATTGAGATGTTTAATTTAGTTAATGGTCGAAAAGAAAACTATGTGTGGAAGATTTACTCTAAACCATTCGGCAGCAGGATTGTCTGAAGTTTTCCGTGTCGAGTCAGTTCCCGATTTGGCACCGGAATATAACATTGCGCCTACGCAAATGGTGGCGACAGTCTTACAAAATCCCGAAAACAAAAAGCGAGAATTTAAGCAGTTGCATTGGGGATTAATTCCGTCTTGGGCGAAAGATGCAGGAATGGGAGCAAAGCTGATTAATGCTAGGGCAGAAACTGTTGCCGAAAAACCTGCTTTTCGTTCAGCTTTTAAGCACAGACGCTGTTTAGTGTTAGCTGATGGCTTTTATGAGTGGCAACGCCAACAAGGTAAGAAGCAGCCATTTTATTTTCATCTCCAAGATGGGCAACCCTTCGGTTTTGCAGGTTTGTGGGAGAGATGGCGATCGCCTGCTAACGAAGAAATAATTTCTTGTACAATTTTGACAACGGCAGCTAACGAATTACTCCAACCCATCCACGAGCGGATGCCAGTAATTCTGGAGCCACAAGATTACGATTTATGGCTAGATTCCCAAGTGCAAACGGCCCAAACCCTACAGCAGCTATTGCGTCCTTATCCAGCGCCAGCAATGACTGCATATCCAGTTAGCACCTTGGTAAACAACTCTCGACATAATAGTTCAGAATGTATCGTACCCCTCAGTGAGAAGAATGCCCCCGCAAATCAGTTAAATTAACTATTGAGTGAACTAGGGAATTGGGGAGATGAGGGAGGATACTTCTCTACGAGAGGCTGCGCCAACGACTACGCTCAGTAGCCGGAGGAGCAGAGGGACAAGAGGAGAAGGGGACAAGGGGATAAAAAAGCGTTTTCCCAATGTCCCATGCCCAATGCCCCATGCCCCACGCCCCAATGCCCAATACCCAGAGAGAAATATGCCAAGAACACAAAAAAACGATAATTTTATTGACAAATCCTTTACTGTGATGGCGGATATCATTCTGAAGATCCTGCCAACCAACAAAAAAGCTAAAGAAGCGTTTGTTTATTATCGAGATGGTATGTCAGCCCAAGCGGAAGGGGAATATGCTGAGGCATTGGAATACTATGAAGAAGCTCTAACATTAGAAGAAGATACCAACGATCGCGGCTATATTTTCTACAATATGGGGCTAATCTATGCCAGCAATGGCGACCACGACAAGGCTTTAGAACTGTATCACCAGGCAATTGAGTTGAACCCACGTATGCCCCAAGCCTTGAACAACATCGCTGTGATTTACCACTACCAAGGCGAAAAACAAAAAGAAGCTGGAGATAACGAGGCTGGCGAAGCACTTTTTGACCAAGCAGCAGACTATTGGATTCGAGCTATTCGCATGGCCCCTAATAATTATGTCGAAGCTCAAAACTGGCTGAAAACCACTGGACGATCGCAAATTGACGTATTCTTTTAGTCATTAGTCATTAGTTCTTTGTCATTTGCTAAGGACTAATGACCAATACAACTCTTGGAGAGGCTACGCCAACGACTACGCGGTAGTTGAGCGCAGTCGAAACTCAGTACAAGTGACAAATGACAATTTATGATTGACCAACAACAAGTTCACAAAGTAGCTAATCTTGCTCGTTTAGAATTGACTCCAGAAGAGGAGAAACAATTCACTACCCAGTTGGGAAGTATTCTGGACTATATCGAACAATTAAATGAACTTGATGTCAGTAATGTGCTGCCAACAACACGCGCAATTGATGTCAGCAACATCACACGAGAGGATGAATTGCAACCCTATCCCGACCGGGAAAGTATTCTCAACAGTGCGCCTGAACAGGAAGGCGAATTTTTCAAAGTACCAAAAATCCTCAATGCTGAATAGTCAGCAAGAAGGGTGTAGGGGGTAGGGTGTAGGGTGTAGGGAAGACGGCAAAAGTCTGGGCTTGAAACCCCGACCAATGCGTTCGCCCTTGAAGGGCGGGGCTTGAACGAAGAAGGTTGTTGGGGCTATTTCTTTCACTACACCCCACACCCCACCCCCACGGGGCTTGGTCAAACAATTTAGGATTTTAGATTTGCAATTTTAGATTGGCAATAGCGCAGCGTAAAGCTTTCTCTTTTCCCAAAAGGAGAAGCTACGCGTAGCTTCTCCGTAGGAGTACGCTTAGAGCAAGTCCTAACGCGTATACTTAGATTTGTTTCACGCATAAGGGCCGGGGAAGCAAAACATATATAAGTTATGTTGAACATTTATTTACATTATTGGCAACAATTAAAACACTTGCCCGTACTGCCAAAGTATGTTTTATGTCTAAATCTGTAATCACCGTTACCGTCAAATTGTTCGCTGCTTATCAAGAAGCCTTTAGGGTTTCGGAACTAGTACTGGAATTTCCTAATAGTATGCCAGTCAAAGCAGTATGCGATCGCCTCATAGCTGAACACCCTGAACTCTCACAATGGCGCGATATAACCCGTTTTGGGATTAATTTGATATTTGTCGAACCAGATACCCTACTACAAGATGGGGATGAGGTTGTGTTGATTCCACCAGTCAGCGGTGGCTAGGAAAATAGTTAGGAGTTAGGAGTTAGGAGTTAGGAGTGATAAATTAAAGATTCAAAACTTCTAACTCATAACTATTCAAAAAGTATTGGTCTTAGCAGTTAGCTTTATTAAGTTATCTAACTCTTGCTGCATCTGACTAACAACTAATTCATAACATTCATCGACATAGTAGCGATCGCTAGCTGCTTCACGGCCGTAAGTAGGTGGGCGGAAAAATTTACAACTATGTAACGAAAAATTAAGCAGATGAATTAGAATTAAATTTTACACGCTCTGTACTGTAGTTCCCTTTTTCTCCTCTAGCTTGAATACCGTCAATTACG
>JADEXV010000304.1 GCA_015206945.1 Nostocales cyanobacterium LEGE 12452
AGCTAGGATGAAAATTTCTGGCGCACAGTGGAATGTTGGGAGTGTCAACCAAATTCTTTCTGTTCGTTGTGCTTATCTGAATGGTTTACTTGCTATTTGAGTGTTTCTGCCAAAAGTGGATGCTCCCAATCAGATGGGGTTCCCATTCATTCCAAATAGCGATCGCTTCTTTGCCATTACTAGCTTCTTTCATCTCAAACCCTAACGGTTGTAAAAGTTTAATTAATAATTTGCGATTAATAAGTTTATCATCTACTATTAATAGTTTATATATAGGTTGTCCGGGTGCAAGTTCTAACACTTTTGGATGTACTTCTAAAGTATTGCTATTTGTTGGTTGACCTAGTTTTGCTTGAATATAAAATTTAAAATTTGTCCCTACTCCTAATTTACTTTCAACACAAATATCTCCTCCCATTAACTGAATAAACTTGTGACTAATTGCTAAACCTAAACCCGTTCCTTCTTGAGATTCTTTTCCAGCTTGTGCTTGAGAAAAAGCATTAAATAGTTTGGGTAATTCTGTGGCTGCAATCCCCACTCCTGTATCACAGACTTTAAAATCAAGGATTAAAATATCTGTAATTTCTTCACTAATATTATTTATTGTTAAACTAATTGTTCCTTTTTGAGTAAATTTAATGGCATTAGTAATCAAATTAATTAATACTTGCCGGAGCTTTAACTCATCTGTGCAAATATAACATGGGACATTTTCACTACGTTGAAATATTAAATTTAAGCCTTGATTACTTGCCTGTAAATGTAGCATATCTTCTAAGTCATCTAGCAAGCGATACAGGTCAAAGTCTGTCGGGTTAAGAGTAGTTTGACCCGCTTCTATTTTTGATAAATCGAGAATATTATTAATGAGGGTTAGTAAATAATCGCCACTATGATAAATGATCCCGGCATTTTCATAATGATCGGCAGGCAAGTTGTTAGCGCGTAACATTAATTGAGAAAAACCTAGAACAGCATTGAGGGGCGATCGCAATTCATGACTCATATTCGCAATAAATAAACTTTTAGCTTGATTTGCTACTTCAGCTTTTTCTTTAGCAATGGCTAACTCTGCTGTTCTCTCCTGTACCCGTTGTTCCAAAGTTTCCAAAGATGTTTGTAACTGAAATGCCATGTTGTTAAACGATTTTGCCAGTTGACCTATTTCGTCTTTTGATTTATTTTTGGCACGGATATTTAAGTTACCTGCGGTAAACTGGAAAACTATATTGGTAAGGTGAATTATTGGCTTTGTTAGCAATTGTCCAATGACAAAAGCGATGATTGCCACTATTCCAGCGATAAATGCAAATAGCAAAATTGTGTCGCGAATTTGCTTTTCTACAGGTGCTAGGGCAACGGCAAGGGGTCGTGCAAACAACACAGACCAAGGTTTATATTGCAAACGAGCGATCGCAATTAGATTAACCTGATCACCTGTTGCTGACAAAGAGGCAATTAAATATGACTGTTTATTATCCAAGGCTTGTTTAAGTTTTGACTCATTAGTTGCCAATTCTTTGAAAGAAGAATTAGGCAAACGACCTTCCGATTGCAGCTGAGTTACAACTTCGTCAGGCAGAGGCACAATTGATTTAAAAAGCAATTCTGGCGCAGTACTATGTGCCAGATAAATATTATTGTCATCTAAAAGAATCGCAAAAGATTTTTCCCCAGCCCGTTCGGTTTGTCGAGTTACTAACTGCTGGACAACAGTCGCATTATATGAAACACGCAATATACCTAATATATCTCCCCTGGCATTGCGAACCGGACTACTAAAAAAGAGGGTAATAAGATCGGGAGTTGTCGGCGATCGTTTCATGCTAGAAACGAAGGAGAAACCAGTTTCTAGCGGTTTTTTAAAATAATTTTGAAATGATTCATCTTTGCCAATATTGAGTGTATGTGTATCCAATACATTTTTCCCGTTTAAGTCGAGCAAAGCATAAGAGAGAATATTGAGCATATCTTTGCGACTGAGACGGATTAATGTTTCTGTTGCCAATTGCATTTCGGGGCTGCCATCTCGCTGTTTTGGAGTTAGGCTGAGGTAGCGTGCCAAACCTGGTAAAATCGCCTCTACGCGCACGGCATTGAGATTTCCATCAATAAAGGCATCTATTCTGTTAGCGGTTTCGTTAGCCGCCGCAGATAGGGCTTGACGGGCGTTGTCAGTTAGTGCTTTTTCAGTTGTCTGTTTGTTGACAAATGCCAATAACAGCAACGGAATCAAAGCAACAACGAGAAACGAGGCGATCAACTTTGTACGGATGCCACCTAAAAAGGAGTGCTGCATGGCTTCAAACTAGGGGGGATTCAAGAAGGAAGAATTGAACAAACTTTTTAGCTCAGGAATACGCGTAATGTTTCCAGAGCGAATAAAAAAGTCTGCATATATCTTGGCAGTTTTGTAAATGGAATTAGGGTTGCTAGATTGAAAATATTTTTGATTTTCACCTAAGTCAGTTAGGTTAATTCCCTCTAGAGAGAGAGTATTGATCGGAATTTTTAATGCTTTGCTGATGAGAGCGTTTCCTTCCTCAACATTTTCTTTCCAGTAGGTCGAAGCTTGCAGCCATCCTCGCACAAATGCCCGAATGTCTTCGGGGCGATCGCGGATTGTCTCACCGCGAAAGATAATTAAATCTAAAATCAAGCCAGGGGTTTGCTTGCTAGTAAATAGGATATTTCCCCCTAATCTCATCACTTCAGAGAGATAGGGTTCCCAAGTGTGTCCGGCTTGAATCGTATTATTTTTCAGGCGTTGAGGAATTTCTAAAGCCTCTAATTGAACTAAGTTCACATCATCACTGGTTAAATTAGCAGTTTTCAACATTTCAGTCACAAAAACTTCGCTAAAACCACCTAGATTTGCACCCAGATTTTTCCCTTTCAAGCCAGCTACGGTTTTAATTTTTGATTGGGCGACTACCACATCTGCTCCTATTGATTCATCTATAACGATCGGGCATTGTATATCTGGATTTGTGGCACTCAAGATGATAAAATTTCCCAAAGATGATGTAATCCCATCATACTTACCCGCATTAAAGTTTGCTTGTACCAATTGGGCGTATTGTTTATGAATTAGTTCCACATCTACCCCTTGGGCTTTGAAGAATCCTTTCTCTTGAGCAATGATGCCTGGAAGCTCTCCAACAAAAGATGCAAATGTCACTTTCAATGGAGGGCGTTTTACTTCAGTTGGTGCCGAAGTATTACAAGCAAGTAGTAAACAGGCGGTAATGATAAAAATACTAATGTATCTGAGTAGTTTAAGCATATAATTTTTGATGTTGTTTAATTATTGTTAATCAAAGATTCAGCTAAATAAGTTAATTTTTAAAATTTAAATTTCCGTGCAAATTTTGTCAGTGATTGTATTAAACCAAGATTTAGGAATTCTGACTGCAAGGGCGGCTTGATAATTTCATTCACAGGTATTGAGCCGCTCCAACAAGGTATTATGGTTCAAATCAATGAAAAAGGCTGTAATTGCAAAGAGAGCAATCGGTCTTTTCCATTGTTATATTAGTCTTTAAATAATCCCGCACCCAATCACAACTGTATTTCAGTAGGTTGAGATGGAGAATTTGTTCTAGATCCCACATAATTACAAGTTGGTCATCTCCGCCAGAGGCGAGGGTTTTGCCATCGGGGCTAAAAGCAACACTGCTGACATTAGAAGTATGTCCATTCAGGGTGACGAGTAAAGTACCATCAATTTTCCAGACTTTGATGGTGTTGTCGTGACTGGCAGAGGCGAGAGTTTCTCCATCAGGACTGAAGGCAATGGTTTGAATATTTGAGGTATGCCCCTGCAAAGTTCTTAATAAAGTACCATCTATCCGCCAAAGTTTAACGGTTTTATCAGAACCGCCGGAAGCAATAGTCTGCCCATCAGGGCTAAAGGCTACACCAAATATTTCAGCGGTGTGCCCTTTAAAAGTTCTCAGAAGAGTGCCTTCTCGATTCCACAGTCGCACTATCTTATCTGCACCGCCAGATATAAAAGTTTTTCCATCGGGGCTAAAAGCAAGACTCCAAATAGTTGCGCTTCCGGCTGTAAATGTTTTGAGCAACGTTCCATCCAATCGCCACTGCCAGAAGCGATCGTTTGTCCATCTGGGCTAAAGGCAACTCGCCACACCGCAGATTTGTGCCCTTTGAAGATGGTTGACAATTTACCATCGATTGTCCAAAGACGGATAGCGCCATCAATACCGGCAGCGACTATCCGGTGGCTATCCGGGCTGAAGCGGACGCTTTGTATGGTTGCAGTATGTGGTAGCGTTCTCACCAGTGTTCGATCCCGCTTCCATAGCTTGACTGTGCGATCGATACTAGATGAGACAATCCACTGACCATCAGGGCTAAAATCAACGCCTAAGACAATCCCTTGATGCCCTGACAGATGATTGAATTCATCAGCACCGTAGACGGCTTGTTCTAATACTTTGCGGGTTTGGAGATCCAGGGCATTGGTATCTGTCAAATTTTGCAGATCGAGCCGTTGAAATTTCTGTCTAGCTTGGATTGCTTGTACCAGTGCATCTAAGCGTTGATTGGAATTAAAACTCCCATTGGAAGCAGCTGCGATCGCTCGTACCTCACTCAGTGATGCTTGCCCTGCGGCATAGAGTGTTGTGAACGCCAAGATAATAACTGCTACTAGGGCCAGACTTACCCCTAGCAAGAGTCGTCGCTGAAGCCGAGCGCTCTTTTGTTCACTCGCCAATCGCGCTTCAGTTTCTTTGAGTCGTTCCACTTCCAGTTTTTGCTGAACTTCCCGACGTTCCAATTCTTGGCTGGCTGCTAAAAATCGATAGTCCAAATCGCTGAGACTTTTACGCTGAGTCCAGTCCAAGACCTCTTGTAAGGCATTACCCCGCAGCAGGCGTGACTCGTCTTGAAAGTCCGATGCTACCCAAGCATTAAATGGCTGTGAATAAGGGCGCAGATTGTCTAACTGCTTTAACACCCATTCAGTATTGAAAATATTCCGGTAGATGGGATTTTTAATTCTGAGATAGCCGTTGTACTTCTCGACCAATCCCGATAGTAAAAGCTCCGTCTGTTCTCGGCTATCATCGGTAGGCACGGGAGATGTTGGAGGTAGAGGATACCAAGAGTCGCTAGTATTTTTATTCTTTGCGTCTTCTATTTCCTCGGCTTGCAATACCTGTTGATAAAGACTCAGCAACTGTCCGGCTTGTTGTTGGTTGAAGAGTAGGCGATCGCGAATCGTGCGGAGATGTTCGGGTTCATCTTGTGATTCCCAGTGTTGGATAATGTGCGATCGCACCAATTCTTCTACCCAATACGCCTCAGTTTTTGGGGATAGGATAATTTTGCGCTCTGATGTATTTAAGGCAGTTTGGAGAACTAATTGACAAAGTTTTTGAGTGAGAAATGGTTGTCCCCCTGTCCAATAGATCACCTCTTGCAGCACAACTTCTGGTTGGCTGATTGCTCCCTGTAACCCATTTAGCAATGGGCTAGCTTCATACAATCGAAAGCCGTATAACTCAATAGCTGTCCCAATGTTAAAAGGTGTCCGGCGTTTGTCAGCAATTAAATCAGATGGACTGGCGACTCCAAACAATGCAAATCCCAAGCGTTGAAAATTCGGATCGTGTGCCTGCTGATTGTAGCAATGACGAATCCAGGCAAAAAAGTCATTGACCGGAAAATTCAAACTCAGCAAACTATCAATTTCATCAATTAAAATGAAAATGCCTTTAGCTTCGCCGCCTTCTTCACAATCGCTCTTGACATTTGGCAGCAATACTTCTTCAACAAACTGGTGTAGTTTTTGTACAGGAGACAGACCTGTTTGCATATTCCACCATTGCTTAAAGTTGACGTGTTCCGCCAGATTTAATCCGTAGAATATGCTGACAATTATTCCTTTATACCACTGTGCTGATGTGGTATCCTCACTACCCAATTGCGTTACGTCTAAGTAAACACATTTGTAGCCTTCTGACTTGAGACGACGACTTATTCGCTGTAGTAGGGATGATTTACCCATTTGGCGAGAATTAAAGACGTAGCAAAAATCACCACTTTTCAGACTGGTATAAAGTTTTTCGTCTGCTTGACGCACAACATAAGTGGGATCGTCACTGTGGAGGCTACCGCCAACTTGGTATCTCATGTGCAAAGTGTGATTAGAAAAGGAGGAGATAAAGAAGGAGTCAGAATTCAGAATTCAGGATTCAGAATACTATATCCATGCCACACTGTCCCGTTCGTGAAGTGTCTCGTAGAGTAAGACGGTGAAGAATGGGTATGCAGTAGATGCGATGCCTGGGTTGGGCTACGCCTACGCAGATGGAAAAATGACGGCGCAATGGTTTGCCTTTCGCCAAGATTATGATTTACTGATTTTAAATTGGATGTTGACCAAAGTCAGTCGGTTAATTAAATCCGCCAAATTTCTGAAAGCAATTTCGTCTTTGTCTAACCATCGCTAACCTTGACCCGGAAAACATGGCAGATTACTTGAATAAGTACCAAAAGTCTGACAGGAAAACCATACTAATGAGAATTTGGACTACTACTGCTGTGCTAGCTGCTTTTTGGCTAATATCTGGGGTCATCAGTTCTGAGCCAATCAACGCTACTTCTGTTTTGGTAGAAAATGCCATATCATCTCCGGTGTCAACAAATGCAAAACAGATTACTGTCAGTAACACCGAGTTTGGTCTTAAGAGAGTTGACTCCAAAGGAAACGTTACCATTTTCCAGACAACAAGAGTGCCACTTCAGGAAGGAAATACCTATGGGTGGCGGATTAAACTCAAAAACTACCAAGGTGAAGTGAAATGGCGTGAAGTCTTGTATTTACCAAAACCTCCAGAAACTTGGGGTACAGATAATGGTGAAGATTTTTCAATATCAGCAGACGGCAAGACATCTGTAACACGGCGCACACAGTCGGCTCCAGAAGGTGTAATTGAGAATTTTTGGACAATTGCTCCTGGCGATCCAGTTGGTAAGCATAGAATAGAAGTCTATATTGATAACCGTTTGATCGGTACTTTCCAGTTTGAAGTTATTCCAGTTAAGTAAAGATGAAGGGCATTGGGCATTGGGCACAAAGGGCAGAGGGGCAGGTATGCAGAGGGGAAAAACTTACTGTAACTTCTCCCCTGCTCCCATCTTCCCCTGAAACTGAGGAGTATCTTAGAGATAGAGTTTGATTCTTGTTAGGTGGCGATCGTGAATACAGAGGAATTCCTGCGATTGATCGAAAAGCAGCGCCCATGTCCTCAGACACTACCAAAAGGGCTGCAAGCAATGTGGTATGACAACAAAGGTGATTGGAACAAAGCTCATGAAATAGTTACAGATGGCAGCGATGCTGACAGTGCCTGGGTTCATGCTTATCTGCACCGCAAAGAAGGCGATTTGAACAATGCTCATTTCTGGTATCAACGCAGTGGTCAGCCAGTATTTTCAGGAGAACTAAGCCAAGAATGGGAACAAATAACTTCTGTATTGCTAAAGAAGGTGAACGCGACGCATGAATGCTGAAGAATTAAAAAGGCGTTTTGCCGCAGGAGAAAGATATTTTCCAGCCGTCAACTTGAGTCGGGATAAGCTGATTGGAGCCGATTTGCCGGGAATTAATTTATGGGGATCTGACTTGAGTGGAGCTAACCTAGCTAAAGCTAAACTCTGGGGAGCAGATTTGAGTAGAACTAATTTAGCCAAAGCGAATTTGACCAGAGCTAATTTGAGCGGTGCCAATCTGAATGAAGCAAATCTCCGAGGAGCAAAACTCAACTATGCCAAGTTGTATGGAGCTAATCTGACTGGCGCTTACTATGATGAAAGTACGCGGTTTTCTAGAGGTTTTGACCCTATCAGTAGAAATATGCGGAAGATGTGAACGGAGCAGGGAAGCAAGGGAGCAAGGGAGCAGGGGAGCAGGGGAGCAGGGGAGCAG
>JADEXV010000506.1 GCA_015206945.1 Nostocales cyanobacterium LEGE 12452
GATTAAGGGGTGGGGTAAAATGCTTGTAGGATAAGCGTTTGACCTTAAGTTGACACGTATGAACATTGTTGTGCCCCTACCTGTGTAAATCATTTATTTGAAAAATTCTGTATATAAAGCTTCTGTGTTGTGAATCCAATACAGCACTAGTTGGTTGCTGAAGGGGGGGTACATCCCGCAACGCACTAGCTACTAATGTTGAGGAATAAGATTCAATGTCTCTTTCCTTTTAGTAAATCGTTATTCCAATTATTTAATTTTTGGTTTAAAAAGCAATTATATCTGTAAACTTATGCTGAGACAGATTGAAAATTGTCTACGTTAAAGCGATCGCACCTTGAAAACGACTTTTTTAGGTAAATCCCTATCTTGATTTTTAATTTTGATTTTATGATTTTTTCGGGTCGGTGTCGCCACCAATAATTGCTTGAAACACGTCCCCTAGTAAAAAGAAAAACGCCGAAACTAATACTACAAGCATTAGACTCGCAAGAGCCGTAAACGGAGAGATGATAAACAAGATTAAAAGCCCAAACACCAAAATCTTTAGTAATGTCTTATTCATCTTTTTTCCTATTGAATAATATGTGTATTCTCTAAAAATAATCGATGAATTAACAATCTGTCACCTGTCTTCTGTTAGATTTTATCTGTGCGCGCTTACTTTTGTGGTCAAGGCGCTTTCTTTGAGAACTGCGGGTTGGTTTAGTGGGTTTACGTTTAATTGTCACCACAACTGCGCTTTGAATGAGTTCTTGAAGTCGTTTCAAGGCTGACTCGCGATTGTTCTCTTGGCTTCGGTGTTCCTGGGCTTTAATTACCACTACTCCTTCTTGGTTAATGCGTCGATCGTTGAGCTTTAAAAGCTGTTCTTTATAATAATTGGGTAATGATGAAGCCGCAATATCGAAGCGCAAGTGGATTGCGGTAGAAACCTTATTTACATTTTGGCCTCCTGCTCCTTGCGAGCGAATCGCAGTAATTTCAATTTCAGTCTGTGGGATAATAACATTATTGGAAATTTGCAGCATTACTCACAAGGCAAAAGAAAAACTTGTAACTTTGGGATAAACTTTCTTTACTCGGTTTGTTCGGTTAAATCTATCATTACATCTGGGTCTTCATTGTTGTTCAAATTCACTTCTAAAGTCTGCCCTTGGATTGTTACTTTATCGCCCGGTACTAATCGCCGTCCTCGTCGAGTTTCCAGCATCCCGTTTACTTGGACATCACCGCCTTGAATCATCAGCTTGGCTTGGCCTCCAGTTGGCACTATACCCATCAACTTTAAAAATTGATTTAACTTAATTGTGTTGTCTCTAATTTTCTTCATAGTAAATAAATGTACACAATCTTAATTGTATCGTGGTTTTCTCATCTGGAGTTTAGACAAAAAGCGATATGAGAGAATGCAAATCAAATGCAATTAGAGATTAAAAATATTATCTTGTCAGCCTCAAAGCATCCGCTACCTGGAACAATTATGTAGTATTTCTGTTTAGAAAAACTTTGATAATGATTATTATTCTTATGTAGTGGGGATTTTATTTCTTGGAAG
>JADEXV010000305.1 GCA_015206945.1 Nostocales cyanobacterium LEGE 12452
CTTTTGGCTCGTTGCAGATAATAATCAGGGCTACGGTCCAGATAGGCCTGGTTTTGAGAACTCAGGTGTTCTTTCACAGAAGAATAGCCCCCCTTAAAATAACTGCGGATATGGACTGCGACCAGCTGACGTGGTTCTGTTTTGGTTTACACTTTTGCGGGTTAGTAAATATTTAACTTCTCAATTCTCACCCAGTTTGCCGATAGTATTCTGCCTCGAAGGCAGCAGGATTCAGATAGTTTAAAGAAGAATGCAGCCTTCTTGTATTGTAGTATCCGTCAATGTATTCAAAAAGGACGGTCTTCAATTTTTCCAGACTCTCATATCCACCTTTCGGCATATTCAGTTCCGCTTTCAACCTACTCCAGAACGACTCAGCCCAAGCATTGTCATACGGATCATCGGCACGGGACATGCTCTGTTTCAGTTTAAAGGTCTTAAGCAGTTTCTTCATTTTGTGCGACAGATATTGACCGCCACGGTCCGAATGTACGATCATACCCGGCTTTACCTTGCGCCTCAGGAGAGCACTTTCCAGCGGCTCCCGAACAAGGGTTTCCTGCATATTATCAGCCAATTGCCAGCCAACCACCTGTCGTGAAAACAGATCCATCCACACGCACAAGTATGCCCATTTGCCACCTTTTAAAGGCATGTACGTAATATCAGAAACCCACGCAGTATTAGGTTTGCTTGGTTTAGGCTGATTCAGCAGAAGATTGGGTGATACCCGTTTCCCGTGTCCGCTATCTGTTGTCCTTGGAATAAATTTCGGTGGCTGAATAGCCCTTAATCCTTCTCTACGCATGATTTCAGCCACTTTTCTGCGCCCGATTTTTATACCCTTTTGCTTCAAGGATTCCTTGATGCGCCTGCTACCGTATCGCTTAAAATTCAGAATAAACTCCTTCCGGATCTCATGCTTAGGCCTGTTATATTTCTTATCTGCATTGTGGCTCTTTCCTTGCCGGTAGCGATAATAAGCGGTCCGGCTAACCTCGAAAAGCGAGCACAGATAACTTATCTTTTCTGTCCGTGAAAATGAGTATATCAGCTCATAGACGTCCCTGAGTCGGACTGGCTCAAAAGACCTAATGCCTTTTTTAAAATTTCGCGGTCGGTTTTTAGGCGTTCATTTTCCGCACGGAGCTTAGCAACTTCCGCAGCTAGCTTCGCTGCTTTATCGTTGCCATTTTCGCCGTTATTCGTTTTTGTCTTTTTTGTTGCCATTCTTCTCCAACGATAGAGAACATTCTCGGCAATTCCAAAACCCTCCGAAATTTCCCTGGCACTTCTGCCCGAAATGAGCATTCTGATCATTTCTTGCTTGAACTCAGCGTCGTAGCTCCGACGACTTTTTACAGATTTTTGGTCTTTCATTTTGCATCATGTTGTGCAAAAATGTGTGCCGCTTTTCGGAACCACCTCAATGAACAAGTCGATCTAAAATCGCATCGGCGACCGTTTCCTCCCCAATCACATCATACCAGTTCGCTACGGGTAGCTGACTAGCAATAATCGTAGACCTTTTAGCGTGTCGGTCTTCAATAATTTCCATTAGGTCCATGCGCTGCTGCGGTTCTAAGCGGGTTAGCCCAAAGTCATCCAGAATAAGAAGTTCTGATTTTGAAAGTTTGTCCATAAACTTGTAAATACTTCCATCGATCCGGCTCAATTTCGTTTTCAGTAGCAATTTTTGTAGGTTGTAATACAGGACTTTGTATCCCTGTGCGCAAGCCTGATGCCCAAGTGCTGATGCTAAAAAGCTCTTTCCGGCACCTGAAGCGCCACTGATCAGAATGGCTTCACCCTTGGACAGGTAATTGCCAGTGGTCAGCTCGGTGACCAGAGAACGGTCAAGCCCTCTGGAAGTGTCCAGGTTTAATTCTTCAATGGAAGCCTGGTAGCGGAATTGCGCGTTCTTCTGTAACCGTTCAAAGCGCTGGTCACTGCGTTGCTGCTGTTCAGCTTGTAAAAGAAGCTCAAGACCTTCGGCAAGATTTAACTCATGATGTCTTCTGGTTTCCAGCAATGCTTGCCAGCTGCTGCACATGCCATGCAGGCGCAGCTCTCTAAGTTGCACTTCAATTTTCATTTTGTAAAAAGTTAATGGTAGACTGTATGTAATAATCTTTGCCCCGGATGTTATGATGTGCCGGAAGCTTTTGAGGCTGGGTCACTTCTTCCGGGTGATCGGTCATGTTGTTTTCCAGGACCTTCTGAATGAACCGGTAGGAGTAAATTCCGTTTTCGATGGCTATCTGGCAGGCCCTGCTGAACTTCTCAGGACTGCTATCTCGGTGCAGACGAAAAAGGCCGTCGCAGCTCCGGTAGAGTTGCTCGGGATACCTATTCTGCTGGAAGAGTTGCTCAACGAGAAGGTATAGGTCTTCGGATTTACTTTTGGCTCGTTGCAGATAATAATCAGGGCTACGGTCCAGATAGGCCTGGTTTTGAGAACTCAGGTGTTCTTTCACAGAAGAATAGCCCCCCTTAAAATAACTGCGGATATGGACTGCGACCAGCTTGCCATGTGCATAGATATGAACCATGCTACGGGTATAAACCACCTTTACCTTCATACCCGTCAAGGTGTAAGGAACACTGTAAAAGTGCTTCATAACATAGACATGACCGCTGTGAGCAACTTTGGGTTCACAGTAGCACTTCAATTCAAAGTGCTCCTTAGGCAAAGGCGACAGTAGCGGCTTTTCCACGGCTAGGAACCGTTCCTGGCGACAGTAATCCTTACGCTGCATCCGCGTCTGGTTATGTTCGCTGACCTTTTCTTTTATAGCTTCGTTCAAGGAAGTAATATCAAAGAACTGGCGGTTACGAAGCTTGGCATAAACCCGGGTATATAAAAGCTTAACCTGGTTCTCAACCTGACTTTTATCCTTTGGTTTTCCTACCCTTGCAGGCACTACTGACATTTGGTAATGATTGGCAAAGTCATCCAGGCTCTGGTTGATCTGAGGCTCGTAACGGTCTGCACGTATCACAGCAGACTTTAAATTATCAGGAACCAGGGCTTTAGGCACACCGCCTAAGTCATTCAGACAGCAAGAAAGGGCATATAGAAAGTCGCCAATCTGCTGGCTGGGTACTGCCATAGCGAAGGCATAATCTGAGAAAGGCAGGCAGGCAACAAACACCTGGCAGGCAATCAGTTCACCAGTTTGCTTATCAATATAATGCATCTGCTTGCCTGCAAAATCAACCATGAGCTTATCCGCGGGCTGGAAAATAAGAACTGAAGACGACTTGGCGGCAACAAGCTGCTGATATAGGTGAAAGCAAAACTGAGAATAGCCGTACCCGTGCGGAAAGGCCTGAATGTACTCTTCCCAGAGCAATTTCTTGGTTACGCCGACATCTTTAAGTTGGGCCCGGAAGTAATCAAGTTTACCCTTCAGATGCACGTATCTTGGATCTTTATAGGCCGGGTTGCCCGCATGGAACTTGCTTTCTAATACAGGGTCTTCTAACTGCAATAGCTCCCGTGGTTCGATACTAACCGACTCCAATTTACTTAAATACGACTTCACCGTATTCTTGCTGATACCGAGCGTACGAGCGATGGCTTTGATGGAGTAGCCTTGAGAATGTAATCGCAAAAGTTGTTTAATCTGGCTCATAGGTCTTGGTTTTCCAGCCATCAGTGATCTGCTTTTAGTAATTAGAAGATCACCAAATAAACCAAAACCAGTGTTGAGAGGGGTCAGTATGCTCCGGTACGTTGTGTTGAAATCCGTTTTAGAGGGGTCAACATGCTCCGGTACGCTCCGTGCTCAACTTTCAAAGGGGTCAACATGTGCCGGAATGGCAGTCGATTCCAGCGAATCAGGCCACTTTAACATTCCAAGACATTCCGGATTTTAAGGGGTCAACATCCTCCGGTATATCCAGTTCGCGTCAAAGTATGGGGTTTGTAGTGGGTACTCGCTGGCTGGAATGCTTTGATTGGGGAGCAGAGCTGACTCTGCCTGAAGGGAATTTGACTTTCTCTTTTTTCTGTCCAATGCCTTGCATACCGTCTTGACAAAACTTTTATAACTGACCGGCTTGGAAAGAAAGCCCAGGACATCGTAATCATAGCCATCGATTGCATAAGTCTGATATGCACTTGTCATGATTACCGAACTGCCAACCCAAGGTATCATCTGCAACAACTCTAATCCCGACACTTCGGGCATGTTGATGTCCAGAAAGACCAGGTCAGGTTTTAATTTCTCGATAATTTGTAATCCCTGGATCGCATCTTCACAGGTCTTGACTAGGGTCAAATTGGGCATTTCCGAAATGTGGGTTTTCAGAATTTGCCGCGACGATAGCTCATCATCTATAATAATGCACCGCGTGGTAGGAGCTGTTTGTGAACTCATAACGATTTGTATGATACCCCGTGCGGTGGGCTGATTTGTGTCAGATAAGGTTAATTTAATAATCTATCGGTTACTTATCAAGTTTTTGACAAGGAATTTTTGTTCTTCAATTGATAGTTGTAAAACTTCTTAAGAAAATGATAAATGGCATGTTCTTGTCTTCGTTGGTCGTTGATAAATAGCCTGTTGCAACATAAATGCATCAGATCGATTAGCAATGTCTGTTGCTTGCCGGGATCGCTGATCGGATTGCCAGCCAGAGTATTAATGATTTTAGAATTTCTTTCCTCTAGCAGCTTACGGACATCAGATAAAAAGTAGTCATCTGCGTTCATTGCACAGGCGATTTGCTGCTTTTGTTGTCTGAATTGCTGATCCAGTGAGATCAATTCGCTCTTTTCAAGCACACCGCCAGCGGCTTGAAGTGTCTGAATTTTCATCTCCGGGTGATATTTTCCAAACGAGCTTAACAGGCCGTCGCAGGCCATCAAAGCCACCAGCCAACGCTGTTGCTGCCGGCCAGTGGTGTGTAGTAGTGAAAGGGAACTTGCTATTGCCGAGCTATCACAGCAAAAGATAGACTCAATATGCTCATATGCCATGCTGCTATATCTTTCCAGTTCCCTTTCGTATAACTCTGATTGGAAGCGGAACACCAAACCGCTTTCAATTTCATTTTTGAGACCTTTCGCCAGCGATGAAGCAAAACCTGAACTTTGTTTTTTACCTGGGCCGGTAAAAAGTCGCAATCTTATGTGTGGATCGGGGTCTTTGAACCGAAGGAAAAACCAACTCTTGATCCGGTTGGATTTTTGCAGCTTCATACAAAAATCAAAGAGTTTTCCGGTAAGAAGCCTTTCGCAGGTTTCTTCACTCGCGTAAATTTTTAGGTATGTCCAGCCATCCTTGGAAGAGACCCACCGGGTACCCTCCTGGTTTTGCGGGCTGGCAAGAAGCTCAGTTGAATTTTGCTTACTATGGTTTAGGATTGGTATCACCATCTCATTGAAGTAGTACTTCCTGTTGGTTTGTAAAAAGCCGTATTTAAGAGCATGCAAAGCTTCGTATATCCGAAGACTTTTGTCTTTGCGCAACTTATTCAGACATATCCTGGCAGCGGGGGCCGAATGTCCGTCGATAGCAAGCAGCTGGTCGCCAGTGCCGATCTGAACATGACGCGGTAGATCCAGGTCTTTTTCAAGCTTTCTCCACCAATTCACAAGTTCTTGATCGCTCAAATCATTTGCGGGTAATGCCGAGCTGCCAAGATTCCAACAGGCTTTTTTTAAAATGATGCCTTTGTATTGGATCGTAGGAAGAAATGGCAGCTCATTTACGTGTCCCCAGTCCCAGATAGGTGTTAACGCGGTACCGCCTGCCGACAGGTCGGCCAGAAATTGATAGGCTGACGGTCCGAGGCGCGGGTTGTAGGCCGTTGTTACTCTCGGAATGATGCGTTTTTGCATGGAGGCAGAAGTTAGAATTACTTGACCCGCCCGAATACTTACCAGCAGATCGCTCGCAGCGATGGTTTTACCCGAGTCGCTTTTGCCGCTCAAAAGCGTTAGATGCAAATTTCCCAGGTCCGGGCGGCGCGCAACATTGGCATCTCTTCCAGGCGGCACAAAGTCAACCTGAGCAACTACTGCGTTTGGGTGCTGCGCAGTTTCGCGGGCATTCGCTATGATTAAGCGTTCGGCCAGCGAGGCGTCTGCGTCAGCGAACCGTGCTATTAAATTCAGTGACCCTGGTCCGGAAATGCCACGCAACTCAAATAAGTATTTGCCCTGGTCAAACGTGCGCTCATCTGAAGAAAGCACATTCCCCAACACGGAAATCCCTTCTGCAATTCTAGGCGGTTTCTCCGGCCGAACGAGCGCCAGGTCTTCGTCGTTCAACAAGTAAAATTTTCGATTGGAATGTCTGGCCTCATGGTAGGCCCTGTCTATCAACTTCACCCGCTCAATGGCAGTATAAGTTTGTGTTTGTTTGCCTTCGCCACCCGATGCTATGGGGATATGACCGAAGTACGATGATTCAATGTTCCCGTAGCCGATACCCAATGCTGGATCGAGCACCTGCAATAGCGGTACTTGCTTATCGCCATATCTTTGGTAAAACCTTGTAGCAAATGATTTGAGTGCAACCGGGATTCGGTTTTCAGTGGTTCCGATCAGTTTTTCAATGTCGGAAACTATACCTGCCACAGTTCTCCTACTAAGAGTTGAATAGGACGTTTCAATTTCCATATCGATTTGTACCGGATTTCGCCAGGTCAGACCGGTATTTTTCAAACTGGTTTCTAACGGGACAAAACGTGCTGGGCCATCTTGCTTCATCTTGCTTAGAGCGGCTAGTTCTCTGAAAACTCTTGTCAGCAGACGGTTGGCGTGCGCATGGCTTTTCAGCGTATTTTGAAAAGTAGTTTGGCTAACCATTGGTTCGGTTGCATCTACCAGAATTTGCTCGGCTCTTAACTGAGAAACAAAGTCCTTGGCCTCCCAGTGTGACAGGCCTTCCCGGCCAAGCGCATCGACGATAGTAGAAGCTTGTGCGCCATGCTGTGCCGCGCTCTTTGCGGCAATCAGGAATTGGTCTGCATAGACTTCCTTCAATGCGAATTCGCTGTTACCATTCTGACTTACTACTCGCTGTGAAAAGCGCAAGAACGAGCCGTTCGCGTAAAGACTACTGTTCACATGTACCGTATCAGCCAGGTCGGTGCCACGTAGTTGACCCGCTATTTGTTGTAGCACTTCCGCGCTAAGCGTTGTGTGCTTTTTAATCCGACCAGTGAAACGAATATGGGAATGCTCGGATAGGGTTGCCAGGAAATATCCGGCAAAAAGACCAAATGGGGTGCAGCGGCTGGTCGCGCGAACAAGGTATTTGTAAAGGCTGAGCATGACCTTTTGCTCACCGGGTTCGCCCGATGAGGTTTCTTCCAATTTCAACAGCGAACCGAAGAGCTCAGGTGAGGCTATGTACAGCGCTTCTCTTAGCACTTGGCGTTTGTAGGCTTGACAAAGCAGTAATTTAAGTGAGCCGGGATTTTGTGCCAGGCGCATATTGATCCGTCTAAGCATCCGGTACGGAAACAGCGGTCTTCTGAATAGGACAAAATCACGTGGTTCTAATTTGTTCATAGCGCTAAGTTCTTTCTGGTTGCACACAGGTAAAATCAGCGATCGGGAAGTCAAACGAAAATTTTAGGGCTGAATGTCGGCCCGTAGGGTACCAAACCTTGTGTTTTGGGGGGGAATCATATGCTTTGACCCGAAACAAGCCAAAAAGTGCAGCTAAGCTACCGGCGCCTATTTCTTCACAAGCTGTTATACAGCCAAAAGTGTTCGGCATAACCGCGCTAACGCGCTTCCTTATTCCACTTCCTTTTGGCCGGTGCGCCACCGGTTGTGCAGAGCTTTCTTTTTTTCTTGTTTTTTCTTTGGGTCAAAACATTGTTGGTTTTCGGCAGTCAGATTTGGGGAAAGCAGGGGCGAAAGA
>JADEXV010000306.1 GCA_015206945.1 Nostocales cyanobacterium LEGE 12452
CCCCTACGTCAGTTCTAGTCCACCTTGATAGCCAGTGACAATGCGTCCACCATCCTTGAGGATGTGGATTTCTATCTGGTCGCTAGCCCAAGTAATCTGGTCTTGGAAAGCCGGGTTTAACACCCGAACCCGTTGATTGCTGGAAGAAACTGGAGAATTAGGAGAATTAATTGCCAGAGATTGTACAAAAGGCCCGTCAATCAGGATATCGAGTTGTTCTAACAATGCTTGGGAACCTGGCGGCGCAGATTGGGACTGTAGCTGCTTAAGAGTGAACCCACTAAAAGACATTACATTTAAACCAGCAGCTTTTACCTTCCGGGCTAAAGATGCCAGTGCAGGTGCTTGCCAAAAGGGTTCTCCACCAGAGAATGTTACACCCGTGTTGTGGGGATTGCTGAGAATATTTTCGGCAAGAGCATCAATAGCAATCAATTGGTTAGGTTCAAAAGACCAGGAGTTAGTATTAAAGCAGCCAGGACACTCACGCAGACAACCTTGTACCCAGACGACTGCACGACAACCAGGGCCATTAACTTCTGATTGATCGACGTAACCCATAATATTGAGATAGCCTGGGGGAATTTCTATGAGTGCTAGCGATGGGTCAGTTGGGTTAATTTCCATCTCTTTAACTCCTTTTAGCCGTTAACTATTAAATATAGCGAATCTCCACTTATATAATCGTGACAATAGTTATATAACTAAGGATTTAATTGATAACCAATCTCTCAAAAACTTTTGGCGCTTTGGAAAAGTCCGCTTTAACTTACTAGACTGAATCTTGTAGGATTTTTGTCAAATTTATTACACAATTGCTACAAACATAATGATGAAAATTTTCTCATCAAAGTTTTATAAAAGACTTATGTAGAGACGCGATTTATCGTGTCTTAAAAGACTAATAACTCTTAACTTAACTTTGTACAATGATATCGAGACTATTACGGTAAATAAAAAAACATTCCGGGCTATATCCTACTCATAGCAATAGTCTCGATACCAGAATTGGTAATTACTTCAGAAAATAGTCAATCTATATTTACCGCGTTCCTGTGGATTTTTGGAAGTAATAACTATATAGTATGTATCATCTTCAGGCAACTTCGCTCGGTCAATTAAAGCACTGTAGACACCACTTTTATCTTTGTCTTTATCGATCGCGATCGCTTGTCCTTTAGAATTTAGCAAAGCTACATAAGGAGAAAACTCTTCATCAACACTATCTACACGAATACTTATCAGCTGATTTTTTTTACCTTGAAAATTAGAAACATTGTAAGCGCCTCCATTTTGTTTCAGGGTTGAGCTTTTAGCAGTTAGTTGGTCTGATTCATCTAAAGTATAGCTAGCTCTATCATTCCTAAGAGCCAAACTATAGCGACCTGTATCTCCAGGATCTTGACTAGTAACAGCAATCTTGTAAATGCCATTCTTAGGCAGTCGCGCAAAAATGAATGCATCATCGCCACCACTGCTTTTATCCAAAGCGCCTTTTTTGACAATAATATTGTTATCAGGATCGTGCAGAAACAACAAGGGTTTTAAACTCAAATTATTTGATCTGCGTGTATCATTACTGCCAATCAGTCTAATTTGAACTAATTGATTTTCTCTGCCCTCAAACTCATAGAAATGAAAATATCTACCTTCAGATTGAAAGTCACTCTTACTTAAAATACCTAATGCAACATCTACAAAGTTAATCTCTTTATAAGTTGGTGTTGCAGGTGAATAAATCGCTGAATTATCGATATTTTGGTTCCTAGTTGTAGCTACATTAGAACTTGGCTTGCGAATTCTCCCGGAGCCACCATTAGAACGATTGGTGTTTGAGTTAGCAGTTCTAGTTCCAGAGGATCTAGATGCACCACCACTATTGGAACGATTAGAATTTGAGTTAGAATTCCTACGTCTAGACGCTCTAGGAGTAGAGCTATTATCCGAAACCCTGGAAGTTCTTCGCTGAGAACTTTCTCTATTAGACGATGCGCGAGGAGTCTGCTGTATTGGTGACTCAATAGAAATCTTCCGTCTTGGAGATATTGATGCCTGAGAAGCAGGAATTTGCTCAATTCCTTTTTTTACTGCTTCTGGTTGTCTCTCATCTGGTGATTTAGCAATTATGAAGTCTTGAGAACTGTTAAATTTCACCAAAGCACTTATAGGCAGCACATTACTTGTGATTAACAAACTACTACTCACGCAACCAATTAAAACATTACTTAATTTGCGGCGATAGTTTTTGTTGTCTAATAGCATAGTTACGCTCCTAATTTTGCTGATAGTTTTGTCTCTTCCTGAAAAACAAAATTAATACTAGTGGCTGTTTTAAGCACAGCAATGATTTAAATTGAAAGGAAAATTTAGCGTATATACCTTAGCGGCTTGCTAAAGGCATTGCCTTTAATCAAATGATTTCGTATATCCTACATACCCAAATGTTTGTCACACTCAAATCAGAAAAATTATATTTTCAATTTAAACTACTAGAGAAAATCTCAATTTCATAGGTATATACTGAGCTACAAACTTAAATTGCTGCTTTTCGGAATTTTGCCCAGATATTTTTGTAAACCTGACTAAATGGCTCACACAGATGTAATACACAAGCAGACGTGACGCCCATAATTTCGTCAAAAGGCATCGCTCAAACACAATTTTTTGCAATTTATCTAAATTGTTCAATACCCGATGAGGTAAGGAAATTGGGGATTTGTATGGTGTCTCAGTGATATTTACTAACAAGAGAGATTATACTGCATGACTTAAGATGAATATATACTCCAACTGAAATGGATTCCCAGTATGCTCTGTTGTGTGAATCCCGATTGCCAAAAACCCCTAAATCCTGATAAAAACAACTATTGCCACAGTTGTAGAGCGGAATTGATACCCTTACTAGGAGGTCGCTATCGCCCCACTCAGGTTTTATCAGACGAGGGTGGATTTGGTAGAACCTATCTAGCCAAAGATGTACACAAACTGAATGAATGCTGTGTTGTTAAGCAATTCGCGCCAAAACTTCAGGGAACTGGGCCGCTAACCAAGGCCGTTGAACTATTTAAACAAGAAGCAAGCCGACTGCAAGAACTGGCAGAACATCCGCAAATTCCAACTTTATTGGCTTATTTTGAGCAAAATAGCTATCTCTTTTTGGTGCAGCAGTTTATCGATGGGCAAAACTTGCTTAAAGAATCGGAAACGCGGGCAAACTATAACGAAACAGAGATTCGCCAACTTTTGCTAGATTTACTGCCGGTACTGAAGTTTATCCATCTGCGGGGAGTGATTCACCGGGATATAAAGCCACAGAATATTATTCGCCGTCAAAGTGACGGGCGATTAATCCTAATCGATTTTGGAGCTTCCAAGCTGCTGACAGCAACAGTGCAGACTAGAATGGGCACTGTTATTGGCTCACACGGTTACACTGCACTTGAACAGATGCAAGATGGAAAAGCTTACCCAGCCAGTGATTTATTCAGTTTGGGGGCTACTTGTTTTCATCTCCTGACTGGAGTTCGCCCATCTCAACTGTGGATACATCAGGGTTATGGTTGGGTTGCGTCTTGGCGCCAACATTTAACCAGTTCAGGTAGAGACGGAATTTCTATATCTCTAGAGTTGGGTGAAGTTTTGGATAAGCTGTTGCAACTAGACATCCAAAAGCGTTATCAATCGGCTGATGAAGTCATCACTGACTTGACACCTCAAATACCACCATTGTCATTAGTGCCCCCAACTATACTGACACCAACATTTGCAGCTACCCCAGCAAACAAGGTGCCAGTTTCACCAAAATCAAATAACAATCTGAAAAGTCAACTGCTGTTAGGTTCTAGCATTTTGGTCTTGGGATTAGGGGGAGTTTGGTATTTTCAGCCTCGTCCCCAGACAGTCAGCGAGGTTAATGAACCTATTTCTCAGCCGATTTCTCAGCCTATTCAGCCCCAAAAAAACGTCTCAGAAAATTCTTATCTACCCAAACCCTTCAAAGGGCATTCTAGTGACGTGAATTCCGTAGCCTTCAGTCCTGATGGTACAATCCTTGGCAGCGCCAGTGATGATAAGACAATCAAGCTATGGAATCTGACGGGTGGACAAGAAATCCGCACTTTAGAAGGACATTCCAATTGGATTTGGACTATAGGTTTCAGTCCTGATAGCAAAATCCTCGCTAGTGGCAGTGCGGACAAGACAATCAAACTGTGGAATCTGGAAACAGGGAAGTTAATCCGTACCTTGGAAGGAAATAGCGATGGAGTTACTTCCGTAGCTTTCAGTCCTGATGGCAAAACCCTTGCGAGTGGCACTGCTAGTAAGGATATGAAAATTAAAATATGGAATCTGGAGACAGGAAAGTTAATCCGCACCTTAGAGGGACATACCAATGGTGTTGCATCTGTAGTTTTCAGTCCTGATGGTAAAACCCTTGCCAGTGGTAGCTGGGATAAAACAATTAAGTTGTGGAATCTGGGGACAGGAAAGTTAATCCGCACCTTAGAGGAAAGTCCAGAGTCGATTCTTTCAGTCGCTTTTGCTCCCGATGGCGTCATCCTTGCCAGTGGCAGTAAAGACAAGACAATTAAATTGTGGAATCTGAAAACAGGAAAGTTAATCCACACCTTAAAAGGACATAATGATAAGGTTAATTCTGTCGCCTTTTTGCCAAGCGTAGGTTCAAATGGTATCACCCTTGTAAGTGGCAGTAGTGACAAGACAATCAAAGTTTGGAACCCAGTCACAGGAAAGGAAGTCCGCACTTTGGAGACAGGTTCTGGATATATTTATGCTGTTGCCATTAGCCCAGATGGACAAACCATTGCTGGTGGTGGAAGTGGTGAGAACATTCTCAAAATTTGGCAGATGATTAATTAAAAATATCTGATAGTGTACATTCGGAATAGATTGTGACTTTTTTGGGTTCTACCTCAGAAAGAATATTTAGCTGTGCAAAAATATCAAATTAAATAGCTTCAAAAGATGAGATTTGCAAAGACTGTATTATGATAATATTTTTTACGTAGATTATAGCTTGAAAAAAAATCTCAAAATCTATCTCCAAACCTGCAAAAATGGGTTTATATAGATTTTCTATTGTCAAAAAATCTCTCTAAATCAAAAGTTATGATTAATATATTTTTTCTACTTATACTATTTTCTTCACTTTTAGGGCGAATTAAATTTCCAGGAATAAATATTGGTATTCATTATTTATTACTTCCGGCATTTAGTTTTGGAATCATTAGTTTATCGTTAAAATCTATACCAGAAGTTGTTAAAAAGCATAAAATAATTTTGATATCTATATGTCTCATGTATTTGTGGATGTGGCTGTCTTCGCTAATGAGCGAGTTTCCAAATATTGCTATTACTTATAGTCTAAAATACTCAACTTATTACATATTATTTTTTGCTTTTTTACTATTAACCTTTAAGAATATAACAGCACCATCTTTAACATTTTATTATCGTTGCATATTGTACTTACTACAGATAATTGCAGGTTTGGGTTTTTTAGAGGTTTTACTTCCCAAAAACTGGATTTTTAAATTATTAAAGTTCCCTAGCTTATATCCCGAGATTGGTTCAATTATGCAAAATCCTAATCAGTTTGGGGTTATAGTCGCCATTGGATTATGTTTAAGTCTAATTTTAGAAAAACAGAATAAAATTTCTAAAATTGAATTAAATATAAGCGAATTAATTTTTATCATTCCCTTAGCTTTGTCTGCCAGTGGGAATGGTTGGGTAATTTTTTTAATTGGGATGTTTCTTTTGCTGATATATAAAATTATTAGTTTTAGAAAAATGATTTATCTAATAAGCCTGTTGTTTTTATTCATTGTAACTGCACCAGTTTCTACACGGAGGATTGGTTTGGCAGATAGTAAAATATTTCCATTAACTAATGTATTTGCAGAAAATTCCAATTTATTAAATCCACAGGGGAAAAAGATTATTACTCTTGTAGGAACAGGAACTACAAGGCTTGAAATGTGGCAAGCAGCTATTAATGAAACTATTAAAAAACCATTTACTGGTATAGGCATAGGAGTTTTTCCAGACCAGATAGGAGTGAAAGTTTGGGGAAAAAGAAGTTATCATGCACATAATATATTTTTAAATGTGTCAGCAGAACAAGGAATTCCTGGATTATTGCTATTTACTAATTTTTTAGCGAAAATAGCATTGAAAGTTAAATATGCTAATCCTTTAATTACTGTTCCGATTATTATGTTTTTAGTGTCTCAAATTCCAGATTTTTTTGCTGAAGACTATACTTTTACAACTCTTGAGTTTTATTTTATAGCAGCGGCTATTAATTCTCGAAAAGATGTTGCCACGCAATTACAACCTGAAATTATTGAAAATGCTAAAACACTATGAGTTCTAAACCTCGTCTTTACTTAATATTTCCGAATATATTTGATTTCAAGGGAGGTATTCAAGTTTACTCAAAATTTTTGCTGAAAGCTTTACAGGATATATATCCTGAAGCTGATTATGATGTGTTTCTCAAATATGATAAGTATAGTTTAAAACAGCCAGATAAATTGCAGTTTTTAAGTTCAACAAGGTTTCATTATTTTGGAGATTTACCAAAATTACTACAACCAATTTTATTTGCTACAAAAATAATTATTTTAGCTATTCTTCAACACCCTCTTATAGTCATTTCTACTCATGTTAACTATGCGATTGTTTGTTATATTCTCAAATTTTTTACTGGAACTCCTTACTGGGTTGTTGCTCATGGCTTAGAAGTTTGGGATATCGAAAATAAGGCAACAAAATTTGCTTTAGAAAAAGCAGATAAAATCATTAGTGTTAGTAATTACACTCGCCAGCGTTTGCTTCAAGATCCAAATATTGATTCCGAAAAAATAGTTATTTTACCTAATACATTTGATGCTAGTAAGTTTCCAATAAATTCTAAACCTACCTACTTACTCAAGAGATATAATTTAACAGATGAACAGCCTGTAATTTTAACAGTAACTCGGCTGGGAAGCACTGCCAAATACAAAGGTTATGACCAAATTCTTCATGCTTTAGTTAAAGTGCGGTTGTATCTCCCTAATGTTCACTTCATTCTTGCAGGGAAAGGAGATGATATACCTCGAATTAAAACTTTAGTTACCAACTTAAATCTACAAGATTGTGTGACAATTGCCGGATTTGTTTCGGATCAAGAATTGTGCGATCATTACAATCTCTGCGATGTATTTGCTCTGCCTAGTAAAGGAGAAGGATTTGGGATTGTTTTTCTAGAAGCTTTAGCTTGTGGTAAACCTGTCTTGGCGGGTAATCAAGATGGATCTATAGATCCCTTGGCTGACGGAAAGTTGGGATGTTTGGTCGATCCTGATAACGTTGAAGAAATTGCCGATAATCTAATTCAAATCCTGCAAGGTGATTGCGCTAATCCAGTAATTTACCAACCAGAATATTTACAACAAAAAACTATTGAAGCTTTTGATTTTAGTCAGTTTCGAGAAAGTTTAGCAAAGTTAATTAGTGATAAGTAGTTACAATTTAATAAAATTTGGTAAACAAAATGGACGATTCAGTATTTATTATATTTCTTGCCTTTGGATTTCTTTGGGTTTTGATGGGAGTTGTAGGTTGGATTGCGTTTCTAAAATCTGAGGGTGAGGAAATTAAGTTTGGGAAGTGGGGGCTTATAGTTGCTATTCCAATATTAATACCAATAATTGTTACTCTGATTATTGGTGTATTTTATCATTAAAAAAATTACTAAAATCTA
>JADEXV010000307.1 GCA_015206945.1 Nostocales cyanobacterium LEGE 12452
TTGACAATTCTTGTAAGCAGGCTTTGATCCGTTCTTGTTTCTCTTGGTTCATTGTCAGCGATCGCACAGGGTTATTTCCCTTTACATTTTCCCATAAATGATAAATCTTCCAAAACTGGATGCTCCCGATTTTATTCAGACAATATTCAGATGTTCCCGAAATCACCATAAGATAATTAGCGCGGTATTTCTAAGATTGAGGAACATTAAATGGCACTATTACAAGATAAAGTCGCAATTGTCACAGGTGCATCTAGAGGAATTGGCCGAGCGATCGCAATTGAATTAGCCTCACAAGGAGCGATCGCAGTTGTCAATTATGCCAATTCTAGTGCTGCGGCTGAGGCAGTTGTTACAGAAATTACAAGTGCGGGAGGTCAGGCGATCGCCTTACAAGCAGATGTTTCTAAAATTGAGCAAGTAGACGCACTAGTTAACGCCGTCATGGAAAAGTTTAAGCGTGTGGATATTTTAGTCAACAACGCAGGAATTACCCGCGACACACTGCTTTTGCGTTTGAAGCCAGAAGATTGGCAAGCAGTGATAGACCTTAATCTAACTGGTGTTTTCTTATGTACACGCGCCGCCAGTAAAATCATGCTGAAGCAGCGATCGGGGCGGATTATCAATATTACCTCCGTTGCTGGGCAAATGGGCAACCCAGGTCAGTCAAACTACAGCGCCGCCAAAGCAGGTGTAATCGGCTTCACCAAAAGCGTTGCTAAAGAACTAGCTACTCGTGGGATCACCGTTAACGCCGTCGCCCCTGGATTCATCACCACCGACATGACCAGCGACCTCAACAACCCCGAAGATATTCTGAAATACATCCCACTCGGTCGCTTCGGTCAACCTGAAGAAGTTGCTGGGATGGTGCGTTTCCTCGCTGCCGATCCAGCCGCCACCTACATCACCGGACAAGTCTTTAACGTCGATGGCGGCATGGTAATGGCCTAAATAGTTGAGCTAAATAATTGAGAGGTAGCGATTTTTCGTAGTTGGAGCTTTAGCTCCAACTACGAACTTATTAAATAAAATTTGAAAGACTAGTTATGAAAACAGACTCTATTTTTTATCGTTTATTTCAAACTTTCCCCAGTGCTTTTTTTGAATTAATTAATCTGCAACCATCAGAAGCAAATGCATATAATTTCGCTTCAGTAGAATTAAAGCAAACAGCATTTCGCATTGATGGAGTCTTTCTTCCTGTTGCTGACACTAGTCGTCAACCAATTTATTTTGTAGAGGTTCAATTTCAAAAAGATAATGAATTTTATGCTCGTTTATTTTCAGAAATATTTCTGTATTTACGACTTTACGCGCCTACTTCAGATTGGCGAGCAGTAGTTATATTCCCTAGCCGCAGCCTTGAACCAATCCAAGTCCAACCGTATCGAGTCTTACTCGAAAGCCAACTGGTAACGAGGCTATATCTAAACGAGCTTGGAGAAGTAACTGAACATTCCTTGGGAGTTGGTATTATCAAATTAGTAGTTGTAAATAAAAAACAAACTCCCATATTAGTCAAAAGTTTGATTACAAAGACACGTTCGGAAGTAAGCGATAAAGCACTTCAAAAAAAAGTGATAGATTTAATAGAAACAATTGTAGTTTACAAACTACCGCGTATCAGTCGTCAGGAGTTGGTAAAAATGTTTGGACTCGGTGATTTTGATATCAAAACGACTAGACTTTATGAGGAACTAAAGCAGGAAACAACTCTAGAGCTAGTCATGCGCCAGTTACGACGACGCATTGGTAATTTGAGTCCGCAATTGCAAGAGCGTATCAGCCAGTTATCTATCGAACAGCTTGAAAATCTAGCCGAGGCACTGTTGGATTTTTCCACAGAAGGAGATTTAGTTGTTTGGCTGCAAGACAATTTAACTCAAGCTTGAATTTTTGATGGACTGAATAAACATAGTAGGGCTAGCACTGCAATGCCCACCCTACCAGTAACTAAGGCTGTTGGCGTATCCTTTGCCAGACTGTAAAGCCCAAAAGTAGGATAATGCTACTGGCGGTTGTCAGCATCACAGCCAAACTCATACCTTGTATTCTCATCGCCAACAAGTTGAAAACTAAGGTAATTGACCAAAGCGTAAACGCAGCATTGCGCTGGGAGAGTCCCCAAGCAAGTAAGCGGTGGTGCAGGTGGTCTTTGCCAGGAGTACTGAGAGGGTTATTTCCTGCTAGTAGCCGCCGCACAAATACTTGAGTGGTGTCTAGCACCGGTAACAACAGAAATAAAACCGTAGGAATTAAGGCATAAACTGTGTTTTGTTGCAGTTTGCCTAAAATACTAGTTGCTGCCAGGACATAGCCGAAAAAGTATGCTCCGGCATCACCCATAATAATTCGTGACGGATGGAAATTATGGCGCAAAAATCCTAGTGCAGCACCTCCCAAAGCTGCAAGTACTAAGATTGCCGCGGCACGATTGTTAAATTGAGCAGCAACGCCCAACAAACTCATGGCGGTAATAAAGCTAATTCCTCCTGCCAAGCCATCCATACCATCCATCAAGTTGATGGCGTTGGTAATCCCTACTACCCATAGTACTGTTAGCAACATGGACAGAAGTGAGTCGATGGGAGTGCCAAACAGGACTTTGACACTGATGCCATTAGCTACCAGCAAAAGTGCCGTAACAATTTGCGCCCACAATCGCACAGAGGGCGGTAAGCCAAATTGATCGTCAATAAAGCCCACAAGGACTAATATCGAACCCCCCAACAGAATAGTGAGCACCTGAGCCAATACGTTTTGGAGTTCGATCGGTCGTAAAAGGCTAGCTAATACCAGCGCGGCAATCACGCCCGCGTAGATAGCCAACCCCCCTGCATTGGGTAAAGGTTCTCGATTGAGTCGCCGTGCGTTGGGTTGGTCAGCCCAACCTACCCGCAAGGCGAATTTGCGTACTGTCGGAATTAAACGCCAAGTTACAAGCCAAGCCAAGAGGAACGTAAATACTACTGCCAACCAGCCGGTGCCGCTAGGGTCGGCAATACCAAGGTACTTAAGGGAGTTGTCTAGATTCATCTCCCAATTCAAGCATTACTGCCAGTATCTAATATGAGCATCACCTGTATATTAATCAATTTTTTTTATTTCCATTTGTAACTTGAGTAGGTTGAGAGATTAGCACTCTGGCGCTGTGAGTGCTAAATTGTCTAATGGAAGCGCTGGAGAAATGAAACATGGCGAAAATTATTGCATTTGACGAGGAATCTCGGAGAGCTCTAGAAAGGGGTGTTAACGCCCTTGCCGATGCTGTAAAAATCACCTTGGGGCCTAAAGGTCGCAATGTCCTTTTAGAGAAAAAATTTGGCGCACCTCAAATTGTCAACGATGGTATCACTGTTGCCAAGGAAATTGAATTAGAAGATCCTTTGGAAAATACTGGTGCAAGACTCATCCAGGAAGTAGCCTCAAAAACTAAAGATGTTGCTGGGGATGGGACAACCACCGCCACAGTTTTAGCACAAGCTTTGATCCGGGAAGGTTTGAAGAACGTTGCGGCAGGTAGTAACCCTGTGAGCTTGAGACGCGGGATCGACAAAACTATTGAGGCATTGGTACTGGAAATTGCCAAAATAGCCAAGCCTGTAGAAGGAAGTGCGATCGCTCAAGTTGCCACTGTTTCTGCTGGTAACGATGAAGAAGTTGGCCAAATGTTAGCTCAAGCAATGGAAAAAGTCACCAAAGATGGTGTAATTACCGTTGAAGAATCTAAATCCCTCACAACCGAACTAGAAGTAGTTGAAGGGATGCAGATTGACAGGGGTTATATTTCTCCCTACTTCGTCACCAACAACGAACGGCAAATTGTCGAATTTGAAAACGCCCGCATCTTGGTGACAGATAAAAAAATCAGCAGCATCCAAGATTTAGTGCCGATTTTGGAAAAAGTTGCCCGTTCTGGTCAGCCTTTGCTAATTATTGCTGAAGATGTCGAAGGTGATGCTTTGGCAACTTTGGTTGTGAACAAAGCGCGGGGTGTACTGGCTGTGGCTGCGATTAAAGCGCCTGGGTTTGGCGATCGCCGCAAAGCTTTGTTAGAAGATATTGCGATTCTCACCGATGGACAGTTGATTTCGGAAGAAATCGGCTTAAGCTTGGATACCGCTGCTCTAGAAGCGCTGGGAACTGCCCGCAAAATCACCATTGACAAAGAAAGCACCACAATTGTCGCTGGTAGTGTTACCAAGCCAGAAGTACAAAAGCGGATTGGTCAAATTCGTAGGCAGTTGGAAGAAACTGATTCTGAATACGATCAAGAAAAACTCCAAGAACGCATCGCCAAGCTCGCTGGCGGCGTGGCAGTGATTAAAGTGGGTGCGGCAACCGAAACCGAACTCAAAGACCGTAAACTGCGGATTGAAGACGCGCTCAACGCTACTAAAGCTGCTGTGGAAGAAGGTATTGTTCCTGGTGGTGGGACAACCTTGATTCACTTAGCTAAGTCGGTAGAAGCGATTAAAAAGACCTTACAAAATGACGAAGAAAGAATTGGGGCTGATATTGTCGAACGAGCGCTAGAAGCCCCCTTGCGCCAAATAGCAGACAATGCTGGTGCTGAAGGTTCTGTAATTGTCTCGAAAGTTCGGGATAGCGACTTCAACATTGGCTACAACGCCGCTACCGGCGAATTTGAAGACTTGATTGCTGCTGGTATTATCGACCCTGCCAAAGTTGTGCGTTCAGCTTTGCAAAACGCTGGTTCCATTGCTGGTTTGGTCTTAACCACCGAAGCGATCGTTGTTGAAAAGCCAGAGAAGAAATCTGCTGCTGCTGCCCCTGATATGGGTGGTATGGGTGGCATGGGCGGTATGGGTGGCATGGGCGGCATGGGCGGCATGGGCGGCATGGGCATGTTCTAATTTCTGCTCACCCAGATAAATATTTTTTTCGCAGTTTGTCTTGCCAAGGCAAACTGTTTTTTTGTAGCATTGCTGATTCCGAGGCAATATGCTATACCAATCCGTAATTTGTAATTGAGATTCGTCAGATTAAATCTGGCTGATGACCAAATTAGCAACCTAAATAATTGCTTAATTTAGAAATTACCCTCTTTATATTAATTTTTGTAAAAGAACGTGTAAGTTATTTTTATGTCCTTTGTTATTCACTAACGACAAATGACTAATCACTATTAGGTAATATTGCATGGCACGAAAACTGCATCGCCTTCCCAAAATACTAAACAAGCCGCATGATGATGAGTTCTATCACCAACCAGGGACTATACCTGGAACCATTTTTATTGATGCAGATGCACCACCTCCGATAATTTTTTTGATTGACTATAACCAAACCAATTTCACCCGCGAACAAATAGCAACTCCAGAGGAGTGTGCCCCATATATTGATAGCGAATCTATTTCTTGGGTAGATGTACAAGGTTTAGGGAGTCAAGACATATTACAACGATTGGGTAACGTTTTTGAGTTACATCCTTTAGTTTTAGAAGATATAGTTAATGTACCGGAGCGTCCCAAAACAGAGGATTATGAAGACCAATTGCTATTCATTAGCCGCATGGTAGTTGCAAAGGAAAGAACATGTGGTTTTTACAGTGAACAAGTGAGTTTGATATTAGGGAAAAATTACTTACTGACAGTCCAAGAAGAACCAGAACATGATTGTTTTGAAGGAGTGCGATCGCGGATTGAAAAAAACAAAGGTATCATCCGAAAACAGGGAGCGGATTATTTAGCTTACGCTGTGTTAGATGCAATTATTGATGGCTTTTTCCCAGTGCTGGAGCTTTATGGGGAGCGAATCGAAGAGTTAGAAGAGGAGGTAATAGTCAGACCTACCCCACAAACACTACAAAGTATTTATCAAATTAGGCGAGAATTACTACAACTACGTCGTGCTATCTGGCCCCAGCGAGATGCAATTAATGCCTTAATTCGAGATGGCAGTGATTTGATTGGTGAAGAAGTGCGAATCTACCTGCGAGATTGTTATGACCATACAGTACAAGTGATGGATATGGTGGAAACTTACCGAGAACTAGCATCTGGATTAATGGATGTCTACCTGTCGGCGGTGAGTAATAAAATGAATGAAATTATGAAGGTACTAACAATAGTTTCAACAATTTTTATTCCCCTGACTTTTGTAGCCGGAATATATGGTATGAATTTCAATACTGAAAAATCCCCATATAATATGCCGGAGTTGGATTGGTATTGGGGCTATCCGCTTTGCTGGGCAGTGATGTTAGCGATCGCATTTAGTTTGGTATTCTTTTTTTGGCGACGAGGCTGGCTGCAAAATTCTGTAGTAATCAAACGCAATTAAAAATTGCAGATGAACGATGAGTAAAATATATATTCATTAGCACCGGGAGTTAAGATTCTGAGTTATGAGGAGTAGCGACCAGAATTTAGTAGTTTTGACGATTTATATTATCGGTGTTTCTTATGTTTTCAACCGCATGATTGAATCCATCGATGACCAAGTTAAATTTGAGTTTAAAAAAGGAATCGTTGACGAGCAACTCAAAGAACAAAATCTCGATGATAAAATTGGAATTTCCTTTAAACTCAAATCCTCATACCCAATTGACGATTTGAAAGATTTAGGAATTAGCATTGAAAATAAATCCGATCAGGTTGCTATATACGTTGACTGGGACAACAGTTCTTTAGTAGTTGAACATAGCAAGCAATCGCGCCGCGTGATTCGGAAATCACCAGACTTAACCCGCGACTTAGCAGTACCCCAAAGTCCGAGCCTAATTGCTCCCAAGAAAACACTTTCGGAAACCGTGACAGCAGAAGATGTTTTCGAGCGCGATAAAGAAGCTGGAACCTATTCAGCAAAAAAACCACTAATTGATATCAACGGGCTACAAAAGGGGCAGAAAAAGCTGTACAACGACTTTATTAACAGAAGAAAGGAGTTAGACTTTTCCCTACAACTGGTGCTTAGAATATCTGAAGTGCGTTTAGGGCTAGCCCCAGGTCGTGATTTTCCTCCCATTAGCATTATCAACTGTCCTTTCACAGTCAGAAAACTACCTTGGACTTACGCTCTACCTTGGAATAAAAAAAAGTAATGCCATGTCAACATACTAGGGGCTTTCAAAGATTACACTGGATCTAAGGAGAGAGTAGGCGCAGGCGGTTGCAGATCAGTCATAGTCACTGGTTTGAGGAAAGTCCGGGCTCCCGAAAGACCAAACTTGCTGGATAACGTCCAGTGCGAGCGATCGTGAGGATAGTGCCACAGAAAGATACCGCCAAAACCAGTGCTGAGGAATGAGTGCTGAGTGCTGAGTAAAGAAAACTCAGCACTTAGCACTCAGCACTCACAACTGTTTTGGTAAGGGTGCAAAGGTGCGGTAAGAGCGCACCAGCAGTATCGAGAGGTACTGGCTCGGTAAACCCCGGTTGGGAGCAAGGCGATAGGAACTACGGTTGGTCTTTTACCAGTTCCGCTCAATGAGAGCCGCTTGAGGCGTTTGGTAACAAACGTCCCAGATAGATAACTGCCCTCGCAAGAGAACAGAACCCGGCTTATGTCCTGCTCTCTCCCCTTTAATGGAGTATGAACCTTTCACGGTTTGTACTCTATTATTTTTTGTACGGGTTTTGTGTGATCGCTAATATCATGTCCGCATAATTAGTTATGCTAACCCAGTCATTGCACCCCACCCCTTAATCC
>JADEXV010000308.1 GCA_015206945.1 Nostocales cyanobacterium LEGE 12452
AACCATGACCTATTACCAGTAATAGATAAAACATAAGTATTTCAGCAAATCAGGCACTTAGCTTAAGCAAAAAGCCAAAAGGAAGGTTATTTATTTTTACTTTGGTCTTTTAGGTTTTCATTTGATTTGCGCCTGTTGTCCAATTCCCCATCTGTAAAGACACAGGGTTTTATTATTCTGCAATGTTTTGATAAAAACTCGGTAAAATGCACCCGGCTGAATTTGCTTTCAGATTCTACCAGTACCCTTTGCTACAAAGTTTTTAATAGCGGAAACTGTTCCTGGGACTTTGTGCTGCTAAGTAAGACTTTCACAAAGTAGAAATCAAGATATTTGATGAAATCTACTGACTGCTTAGTTTTTATGGCAACGGGGGTATGGGATCAACATTTGATTTGATGCCCAATTCACGTTTTTCACTATTTAAATTACACCTTTAGGTTGGAGAATTTTCAGCGACATTACGCAAGCGCATTAGCTGACGCCGCATTTGAGGCGAGGCTTTAAACTCAGACACTTCCTGGGCTTTAACGGACGCTTGGAGCGTTTCTAGAAAGTCATCAGAACCTTCGGTTAAAGCATCAAGTAGCACCTGTAATAGTTGCTCGCGATCGCTCAATAGACTCTTTTCCTCAATCAACCGGAATTTGAGATGTATTTCACATTCATAAACACCTACTTCGAGATTATTTATCTGGCGTGGTAATGCTTTGGAGTTCATAACTATTGAGATTCCTTTACTTGGTTGTTATGAGGGTAAGGAGGTAGATGTCCAGCAAAATTCTTTATATCTCTTTTGAATCCAAAGTGCTTGAATTAAGAATTTTTCTTCATCAATCACCTTTGTATTCTATTTCGCTCTCCTGTGGTGTATTTTCAAGCTAGATTTTCAGTGTCTAGACTTTGACGTTTCTGTGCCAGATGTAGCTTATGGTAAGCCATAACTATTATTCAGTTTTTAAGATTCTACACAATAAAGTTTCTGTAAGAAGTTGTTCAACCTTTTTAAAGGTTTTTACATCAACTTTATGTGAACGTCAATAACAGTTTGACTTGTTACTCTAATTTTAGTGTTTATACGTAAGTAAAACCGCTTAATCTTTTTGAGTTTCTTAATGCCAGCAGTCGATGTAGCGCTATTCAGTGAAATTACTTGATGTACGTTTTTTGCAATATAAAATTCAGGATAAATTGCTCGGCATAATTATTAATGTCCAAACTTTTGTTCTCTATAAAAAAAGCACATAGAGGAAATTATTTATGCTGAGTGCCTTGCCCTACTGTCTTTTGGGCCTGATTGAGTTCAAAAATCTTAGCAGTAACTCAGATTTGTAAACTAAATGAAAATACTCTACCAATTAATTTTTACAGAAAAATAATTCGACTACTGTCAGTACTAGCGGTTAAATATATCTTCAACTCATAACAGAAGTAGCAAACTCATCAGGAAAGATGATATTTTTACTTATGCCCATTCAATATACCCTTTTAAAACAGCATTCAAAGCTTTTAAATTGAGAGCATTCAAGCTCGGATATAACGTCTACAATAATTTCAGTGTAATTCACGCAAATCTTACACCTTTTTATGGATAACCCGATGCTGCTCAAGTCCACAACCCGGCATATCCGCATTTTTGCAGGTGAAATTGACCGGGATGGCGATCTAGTTCCTAGTCAACAAGTCTTAACTTTGGATGTTGACCCAGATAACGAATTTAATTGGAATGAAGATGCACTGCAAAAAATTTATCGAAAATTTGATGAACTAGTAGAAGCATCTAGTGGCGCAGACCTCACAGACTATAACTTGCGCCGTGTGGGGTCAGACTTAGAGCATTATCTGCGATCGCTTCTGCAACTCGGCGAAGTCAGCTATAATCTTTCTGCCCGTGTTACTAATTACAGCATGGGAGTCCCTCAAGTTGCCATTGACGACAAACAATAAGCCAATGGGTTGGTAGCGGGCTGCCTGAACCCTTCTGTACAGGAGTGCTGAGTTAAAAGTGTTTTGGCTGAGAGTGGAAAAATTCATAAGTCTACTTCTTAACTCAGCACTGGCTAACCCCCTGCTACCACTAACGGCAGTCCTAAAGAGATTCTTAGAGTCACTGGATTTATCAGGTACTTTTGCCAAAATTAATATTTGCTATTCTTAATTCTTAATTAAAGTTAATTCTTGCTATCCTACTTATAAACTAAATAAATACCAATATTATCTGCCTGTTGATGATCGGGTAATTTACCAAAAGCAAATCGTGCAGTTATGCTTGGGTTATGCTGTGGTGACAGGGTTGGAGTTAGTTGCTTTGGCGATGGAGAGTCACAGGGCAATAGAAGCTATGATTAGGCTGTAGGGTTGACTTAGGAGCGTATTTTTTGGATAAGTAAGTATTAGCACCTGCTGATATCCGCCAGCTAAAATCATCATCTAAAGTCTGGGTATGTCAAGTTTAAGAAAGATGAGCGGTCTAGATTGTCCCTACTAATGCTATTAAAGAAATTGCCAATCGCTGATCGGTGCGAAAAATATGGAAAATGACGCGGCAACGCTCTACTGTCCAAACGAAAATTGTCAGGCTGCCAACCCCCTGACTCACAAGTTTTGCCAGCGATGTTCGACGCCTCTACCCAAAAATTATCTCTGGGCTGTGGTAGATAGCCCAAATGTGGGTAGCCCAGGAGAAATATTAGCCGATCGCTATTTAATCCTTGATAAATTTCTTCTTTTAGATACGAAGCCTGGTTTATTAGCGCTAACGCCTGAGTTAGATAATTTGCAGCCTCTAAAAGCGTACCTGAGACTGATTCCCTACCGTCTACACGTACCGCAGGTATATGGAGTGCTTTTTATTGCTGACGCGTCTTCCCACCGAGAAATATTACTCTTAGAAAAACCGCCACTATTAGTAGATGACACTATCCAACAAGTTCATTTGGGCAGCGAGTTAACCACCGCTTGGCGTGATGCAACATCAATGCGCCAACTGAATTGGTTATGGCAAATAGCTCATCTGTGGCAACCTCTGGTGAGTGAAGGTGTCGCCTCTAGCTTACTTGACTCTTATGTCTTACGGGTAGAAGGATCATTAGTCCGGTTGTTGGAATTGCGTTTTGACAGCGCTACATCACCAGAATTGCCGCAATTAGGTGAATTTTGGCAGCAGTTGGTCAGCACTGCCAAACCAGCGATCGCGGAATTTGTCAATCGCGTTAGCCTTGCTTTAATTCAGGGAGAGATTAATTCCACCGATCAATTAATCGGAGTTTTAGATCGGGGACTGGCTGGGTTGGGGCGATCGCAAACACCCACAATCCAAATTATCACCAAAACCGACACCGGGCCAAGTCGTCAACGTAACGAAGATGCCTGTAGTCCCCCCAGTGGAACTCCAGTGAGCAAACCACCCCAGCCAACAGCCTTAGCAATTGTCTGTGATGGCATCGGTGGGCACGAGGGTGGCAATGTCGCCTCAAATTTAGCCATTGAAACAATCCAGCAGCAGGTACAGCAACTAACAAAGGTTCCCTACGACCACATAGACCCTGCAATGCTGCTGAATGACCTAGATAAGGCAGTGGCAATGGCCAATGACAAAATCAGTCAACGCAATGACAGTGAAAATCGCCAAGGGCGTCAACGCATGGGCACGACTTTAGTCATGGCATTGCCTGTTGCTCATGAAATGTATATTACCCACGTCGGCGATAGTCGTGCCTACTGGATTACACGCCACGGCTGTTATCAAGTTACTCTCGATGATGATGTCGCCTCCCGCGAAGTGCGGCTAGGTTATGCCATTTACCGCGAGGCAGTACAACAGAGTGCGGCTGGATCTCTCGTCCAAGCTTTGGGGATGGGGTCTAGCACTTCATTGCATCCCACATCGGGACGGTTTATGCTCGATGAAGATGCTGTTTTTCTGCTCACATCCGATGGTTTGAGTGACTTTGATCGGGTAGAGGAGTACTGGGAAACAGAAATCTTGCCGATTTTACTTGGGGAAGCAAATATAGCAACTGTTGCCGATCGATTAGTCGAAATTGCTAATACTAAAAATGGACATGATAATGTCACCGTCGCTTTAGTTCACTATCAAGTCCAATATTGGGAACCAGAAATCACCATCCAAGCAGTGATTCCCCAGAGTTATTCTGCCAAAACTGTTGATTTAGCATCCAAAGCGACAGATGCGACAGTTTTAGGCAGCCCAAGCCACAAAACTCAGGTGATTCCAGACACTGAGCCTGCTAAATCTCGCCAATTCCCCTTACAGTGGATAGTTCCATTAATATTTGTGCTAGCAGCAGGTTTTTTAGGATTGTTCGTCAGGCAACTGCGAGGGACCTCTCCAATTTTTTCCAATCCCTTACAAACTCAAAACCCTGGCAGCGAAGCGACACCTACACCGCCGCGAACGCTGGCTAATCTTTCTCCTGGTTGGGTAATTCAAACCAACAATGACATCTCCTTGGGAAACAACCAATCACTTCCCCGTGGGACTTTTTTAGAAGTCATTAATAAAACATCAAATCCCAAACCTGCTTCTGGGATTTTTCTGGTGTCTATGCGAGTCTGTGCTAATAAAAGTACACAAACTCCAGCTAATACTAATAACCCCGCTGTAACTACCTCAGTTCCACCAAATTCAAAACCTTTGCCAGCAACAGTATTGCTAAACTCCTCCCAAGTCAACCGTTTTGGCATTGTTTTACAATCAGACGCACCAAATCCATGTAGAACTGTCACGCAACCGCCAGTTACCGAATCATCTGACACCAGTCCAACTTAATCAAATACTCGATAAACTGGTAAAAACCTGGAATAATAACAGGTAACAATCAGAGTAAAAACTTACAAGGTCAAAAAAGTATAAAATTTTCACCTTGGAGAATTGTTATTTGAAATTATTTTTTTTAACTTTTAATTTAATGAATCCATGCCATCCCTGAATTTGGCGATCGCCCGTCTCTTAAACACTGGCACTGACAACTTCGCCATTTGGGTGGTCAAGGCTCCGTATCCCAGTGGCTACGTTTTACGTGACTGTGTATGGCCTATTGAACTCACCCAACTCTGGCACGAATGGCAGCAGATGTTTGCTGGTCATGGTCGCCTAGATATTTCCCCTAACTCAACATCTCAAAAGAGCAACCCATTCCCCATAGATTGGATTTCACCCCCTTCAGGTCAACCTACTGGCCCCTACAGCAGTCGTCTGATGCAATACTTGGGAATGAATTTATGGCGCTGGGTATTCGACGGGCAAATTCTTGGTAGTCTAGAACGCAGTCGCGGTATTGCTATGGGTCAGCATACACGTTTGCGCTTTCGGCTAGAAATCCGCGACCCGGATCTGATCGCTTTCCCTTGGGAAATTATGCAGCGTGAGCCTGGTCAATCGGCTATGTCTCTCTCACAAGATTTACTATTTAGTCGCACCAGCACCGAAGTTGAGCCTTTACCGCATTTGCGAACTGACCAAGCTTTAAGTATCTTGCTGGTTTTAGGTCATGATGACAAGCTACAACTAGAACAAGAAGGCGCTATCTTACAGCAAGCTCTTGCAGACACGCCTGGTAACTCCCAAAGATATGCACCTTGTGTAGTGAATCAACTCATTCAACCAACTCCACAACAGTTGATTGATGAATTAGAAACCAAAGAATACAATGTTTTCTTTTACGCTGGACATGGTTTGCCAGACCCAGACGGAGGGTTACTGTTTTTGCGACCAGATATGCCCCTCAATGGGATAGAATTGGCGCAAGTACTGACCCGTACAGGTGTGAAATTAGCGGTTTTCAACGCCTGTTGGGGCGCACAACCAGCTGCGATCAATCATCAAGCTATCCCTGCCAGTAGTTTAGCAGAAGTATTGATTCGTCATGGTGTGCCTGCGGTTTTGGGGATGCGTGATGAAATCGCTGACCATGAAAGCCATAGTTTTATTCAAGCTTTTACCGAAGCTTTGCGATCGCACAAGCCAATTGATGAAGCCGTAGCACAGGCTAGGCAAGAGTTGTTAACACTGTATAAATTTAATCAACCTGCTTGGACTTTGCCTGTTCTCTACCTGCATCCAGATTTTAATGGCGAACTGATTAAAAATCTGGATGAAGGTATTACCGAACTTCCAGATACAGCCATTCCTGATGTCGGTTCCTCGCTTCCGATTGCAAGTTTACGATCGCTGACTCCAAAAGGTAAAACCTGGTTACTACGTTATGGAGTTACCCGCATCGGCCGCACGAAAGATAATGATATTGTCATCCCCGAACCATCTGTATCCAAACGCCACGCCGAAATCTTCTGCCGCAACACTCTTACAGATGCTACACTGATGCGAACTTATTACTTGCAAGATTTTTCCACCTACGGGACAACCTGGTTTTTAGGCCCTAATGGCTGGCAACAAATCCTCCGAGAGGAAGTACCTTTGAAATCGGGGATGCAGTTAAAGTTTGGAAGTGCTAGAGGTGAGACCTGGGAGTTTGTGATTGAAGACTCCTAGCGGAGCTATTGCATAAATGAATTTGAGTCTTTAGCATTAGCTTTTAAAATCTGTTTTTTTTAGAGAAAAAATCAACAGTTTTTGCGGAAATCTCCTCTTAGAACTTGTAGCTGTCAATACCACTAAATAATCATGAGGGAAGAAAACATGGCTCACAAAATTAACGGCTCAGACACTTTCTCATCTTTGCCATCTCAAGTAGATTTAGAGTTATTAGAAGCGTTATTAGAACCAGAGGACGCTAACTATCCCTGGAATCCAGGTGATGAAGAATCAGAAGCTTATTTTCAAGAACTAGAACAACAGTTCGGAATGGAAGATTTGCTTGATGAAGAACTAATGAGGCGATCGCAAGATTTTTACGGACATCTAGATACACTTTGGTCTAGTATTAGTCCTGCACCTGACCATAATAACCTACAACAGGCAGTAGTGCTTAACCTTCAAGAAACATTACGTACAAATTTTTCTGCCTGCGTGCCCCAAATATTGCTCAACACCATCGCCACCAAAGCGGCTGAGATATTTGCTGCTCGCCAATTAATCAGCGAGCAACTGGTTGAGTGCGTTCAGTCTGTACTACCAACTTGGGGAACAGAGGATCTGATCGTTTTGGCTCGTCCTTTTGCTTACGCTATGCGAAGTAGCGAATCGCAAAATGCGGCATCTGCACTCAGTAATCTTCAAAATAGCGAGTGGGCAGCTTTATCAGAAGTAGAGAAAGCAAAGGTTAGTTTAGCGATCGCTTCTTATGCTTTTACTGAACTTAACAAGTCTCAGCCAGAACTATGAAAGGGGAATAGGGGGTACGAAAAGTTTTCATTATGCGTTGTGTTCGTGTAACCCGCGCTTTGCATTCACTCGATTCAGAGATGTCTTTTGCAAAGATGTTGGTTTCCCTTACGCAAGGATATAGAGTCGAAAATCAAGACTTTTTGTAAGAAGTTTAATGATTTTTATTTTTATAGATACATTTACTCCACAATAAATTAACAGTACGCTGATTTTAAAATGAGGACATCTATCCCAAGAGGTAAATACTCAAGCATTGGTTGTTCTCCCCCTGCTCCCCTGCTTTCCGACTCCCAACTCTCCCTAATTCCGATGCCA
>JADEXV010000507.1 GCA_015206945.1 Nostocales cyanobacterium LEGE 12452
AAGCCAGCAAAAAAACTATATATGATAATAAGAAAAAAATCTTTTGTAATTTATATATTAATAAAAAAGGAATTAAAATATAAAAACATCCTTCAAGACCTAGCGACCATGCAGGTGGAATAATCATGAATTTATCTCCAACCCAAGGAATCATATAAAATCCCATAGGTATGATCAAAAGATTTTGTAATAAACCAATTTCTGTAGGTTTACTAAGATAGTGGGAGTTTAATCCAAATACAGAATAAATAATTAAAACTGCTATTATATTAAATAAGTACTGTGGATAAATTCTCAAAATCCGATCGAGATAAAACCAAACAATTTTTTTAGGCTCAAAATAATTTTTTGATATCAAGGCTGTCATTACATATCCACTTATAAGAAAGAATGATATTACAGCTATAACTCCGGGGTTTAAACCGTTTATAAGTACTCCTGTATGACTTATGGCAACAAAAATTGATAATAGGAAACGATAGATTCCCACTAGACATCTCCAAAAATAAAATTACGTAGTATTATTTTAGTATAATTAAGGAGAATTCTTTTAGAATAAGCGTAAATTATTAAACTATATAAAAACATGGAATTCACCAAGCACTTGATTAGGCTGAAGTATGAATAGTTGAAACAATGATTAACTCAAACTGATGCATTTGATGAGCAAAAAAATATAAATCGAGAGTGATAAAATTAGACTTAATGAAAAATTGGCTGATTGCTTATTTTTACGTTGACAGCAGGTAGAGAACGTTGTAAAAATTTGGTACGAGAGCGAGAATATTCTAGCTGGAGAAGAAACATAAATCTTACTTTACCTAAATGGATTATCATGACTGCTATTCAGCATCTCTGGCTACCTACACCGACAGATGTAACTTTGTTACCGGATGAGATTCATGTCTGGCGTATAGTCCTTGACCAACCAGAACCACAGCTGCAAAATTTAGCAGCGACTCTTTCCAGTGACGAAATAGCTCGTGCTGAACGGTTCTATTTTCAGGAACATCGGCAGCGTTTTATCGCTGGTCGTGGTATTCTCCGAACTATATTAGGTCGCTATTTAGGTATCCAGCCCCGACAAGTGCAGTTTAATTATCAACATCGTGGCAAACCAGTATTAGGAGATACATTTGCCGATAGCGGACTAGCGTTTAACTTGTCTCATTCCCAAGGGTTGGGTTTGTGTGCAGTGAATTGCACTCGCGAAATTGGTGTAGACCTAGAATATATTCGCCCGATGTCTGATCTGGAAGCTCTTGCCAAACGGTTCTTTTTACCGAGAGAATATGAAATGTTGCGATCGCTATCTCCCAATCAACAGCAAGAGGTATTTTTCCGTTACTGGACTTGTAAGGAAGCTTATTTAAAAGCAACTGGAGACGGACTATCCCAGTTAGAGCAAATTGAAGTATCGCTGACTCCTACAGAACCAGCCAAATTACAGATAACTGAAGATTGGAGTCTTTTTGAACTAGCACCTCCGAACAATTATGTTGCTGCCGTTGCCATAGCAAATTATGGCTGGAATTTAAAATGCTGGCA
>JADEXV010000309.1 GCA_015206945.1 Nostocales cyanobacterium LEGE 12452
CAATAAAACAACAGCATATTCAATACTGCCGATCGCTTCATGTGTGGCAATATTTCCGGCAATCCGAACATCAAAAATGTCTCCAATGCCTTGATCGAAAACAATTTCTGCGGTTACTCGTGAATCCGCACAACTAAGAATAGTTGCAAATGGATGTTGAGCTTGAGCAACTTCGTGCAGCCGCAGTTCAGATTGATCGGGGTATTGGGGGTGATGATCGATAAAGCGCTGATTTCCCTCAATCAGCTTTTGTAAGGCGGCATCGGGACTGAGGGATTCAGCAGAAGTTGAGGGGATTTCGGCAGCTTTAGCCTGTTCTACCCGCCAGAGCAAATCGCTGGCAGATAGCATCATCCCAAATGCTCCGGTCATTCCTAACTTCAAAAAGTCACGACGTTCCATGAAATGCTTCATTGAATTTATAACTCTCTTACAGAGACGCGATACATCTGACAGAGCGAATTTCCATCACATCGGAAACGTAGCAAGTACCTCCGAATTTATTCAGGAGTGGTCTGATATTTTCGACAACACGCTTAAGTTCTTCTGGCATACAAAATGCGAGGATGTAAACATTATCAAGCATGGTCATGTCTAAATCTTCTGTTGTTCCTCGTAATCCTTTACCAACAACATTTCTAATGACGGCGTGGTTATGTACACCTGACTTGTCTAAATTATCTAAAATTTTGGCAAGCTCAAAGGAGTTGGCAATAATTTCTATCTTTTTAACTATGTGCATATTATTACCTCCAAAATAGGTTAATTCCGTAGAGATATAGCGGAATTCCCACAATAATATTGAACGGAAATGTGACTGCTAGAGCGGTAGAAACATATAGGCTGGGATTTGCTTCGGGAACAGTCATCCGCATCGCCGCCGGGACAGCAATGTAAGAAGCACTGGCACACAATACAGCGAATAACAGCGAATTTCCCGGAGGCATACCGATAAATTTGGCGATCGCTAACCCAATGCCTGCATTGAGTATAGGAATTAGTATGGCAAATAAAATCAGGAAAACTCCGGTTTTTTGCAAGTCTTTAATTCTTCTGGCAGCCACCAGTCCCATATCTAGTAAAAAGAAGGTGAGAATGCCATAAAACAACCCTTGAGCAAAGGGTTCTAATACGTGCCAACCACGTTCTCCTGTCAAGACACCGATTAAGAGGCTACCAACTAGGAGAAAAACTGAACTATTAAGAAATGCTTCTTGCAAAACTTCCGACCAAGCAAACTCTCGCTTTTCATCGGCGGTGAATATACTCACCAAGATCAGACCAACAATGATCGCCGGAGATTCCATCAGGGCAAGAGCTGCTACCATGTAACCATCATACTGAATACCAAGCTCACTAAGAAAAGCGCCAGCAGTGATGAAAGTGACAGCACTGATAGAACCGTAGGTTGCAGCGATCGCAGCCGCATCGTAAGTATCCAATTTCCACTTTAGGATAAAAAAGGTGTAAATTGGAACAACACAAGCCATCATCATTGCTGCTGCGAGTGTTAGAATCACTTCTTGATTAAGTCCGCTTTTGATTAGTTCTACCCCTCCTTTAAAACCAATGGCAAACAGCAGATACAACGAAAGGAGTTTAGGCACTGGTGGGGGAATTTCTAGATCGGACTTGACAAAAACCGCAGTCATGCCTAAAAAGAAAAACAGAATTGGCGGATTCAAAATGTTGGATACAATTAAGCTCAGATCCATATCCACCTATCCTTGTATTGGTTAAACCTGAAATTAAAGAAATTTTTCATCTTTAAAAACTTAACGGTTGAATCGTGATGTATTGTGTATAGCTACCCGATGTCACTTGTGTACTCAAGGAGTGAATTGTCCTATTCGTGACAATACTTATTGATTAGGTGTTAAACAGTGCTGAAAAGAGAAAAAGTGAGAGCTTGCCCAACATTTTTTGATGTTGGATTCCCCGTCGCTGATCTTACGACAGAAAGTGTAGGGAGAACTCGCAATCAACATATTTAGCGTAGAAAAAATTAACGTATTGTAGAGGCAATTCATGAATTGCTCTTACACAAACCTTGCTTAAATCCCAGTATTTTTTGATTTACAACAGTTTTGTAAATCCTGCTTGCTCAAAATGACGATCGGATGTAAAGGCTTGTATCAACTACACAGTTTATAATCAACTGCCTCAGCTTATCCCAATCTGAATCTTCTGGCGTTGCTGGCTCAGGTGTGCGGTTTTCTTCGACAAACACAATTATCACTGACTGCCCTTTATGCCCTCCAATTAGTTCGTTAGGATGAACCACACCGTTTTGGAATGTGCCTTTGACTGACAGCATAGCTTTTTCGTGCTTCTACATAAATCGTGATACAGTACCATTCTGGTTAAGAATATTGCCACACAATCTTTATTGACCAAGTTTCGTTAGGATATTGTAACCTGGGCAATAGCGACTCTCTATTGATGTGACACCAGGCAATCGCTTTTTCACATCCATGACAACAACCATCGACTTTCTCAGTCACCTTAATCCTAGTCAACGTCAAGCCGTCGAACATTACTGCGGACCGTTGCTAGTTGTTGCTGGCGCAGGTTCCGGTAAAACACGAGCGCTGACTTATCGCATTGCAAATTTGATTCTGAAACACCGTGTCGATCCAGAAAATATCCTGGCGGTTACTTTTACCAATAAAGCCGCGCGGGAGATGAAAGAACGGATTCAACGGCTGTTTGCTGAACAACTGGCAATGAAACAACACGGTCAGCGGTTGGATTTGTTGACAGAATACCAACAAACGCAACTGCGATCGCAAGTTTACAAAAGCACTATAAAAGACTTATGGTGTGGCACTTTCCATAGTCTATTTTCTCGCATACTTCGCTTTGATATTGAAAAATACGTAGACGAAAAAGGACGCAAGTGGAATCGTAATTTCTCTATATTTGATGAATCAGATGTAATAAGTCTGATCAAAGAAATCGTTAATAAAGAGCTAAATTTAGACGATAAGAAGTTTGACGCCCGCTCTGTTCGCTACGCTATTAGTAACGCTAAAAACCAAGGTTTATCACCCCAAGAATTTGAGCAAGACCAACCCAATTATCGCGGACGGGTAATTGCCCAAGTTTACAATTTATATCAAGATAAGTTAGCACAAAACAATGCTCTTGACTTTGACGATCTTATTCTTGTACCTACTAGATTATTTCAACAAAACGAGCAGGTATTGGGTTACTGGCATCGCAAATTTCGTCATATCCTCGTAGATGAATATCAGGATACTAACCGCACTCAGTATCAACTTATTAATTTACTAGTTACTAATGGCGAAACCAAAAAGAGCGAATGGCAATGGGAAAATCGCTCAGTTTTTGTTGTCGGTGATGCAGACCAATCAATTTACAGCTTTCGGATGGCAGATTTCACCATCTTGCTAGGATTTCAGGAAGACTTTGGCGATGGTTTGGTAGATGATGACACCCGAACGATGGTTAAGCTAGAAGAAAACTATCGTTCTTGTGAAAACATTCTGCAAGCGGCTAATGAACTAATTGAAAATAACACCCAACGGATTGATAAAGTCCTGAAAGCGACGCGGGGGACGGGCGAACAGATTACTTGTCACAAAGCCGATGAAGAACTTGCAGAAGCGGCATTTGTAATTAATCAAATTAGCACTTTAGAACAGCAGAATCCAGAGTTAAACTGGGGTAGTTTTGCCATACTTTATCGGACGAATGCCCAATCTCGTCCCTTTGAAGAATTGTTGGTGAAATATCAAATTCCTTACACAGTTGTGGGGGGAATGAGGTTCTACGATCGCAAAGAAATTAAAGATGTCGTCGCTTATTTAAGAGCGATAAATAACCCAGCTGATACAGTCAGTTTATTACGAATTATTAATACTCCCCGGCGGGGAATTGGCAAAACCACTATTGACGCTTTGATGAACGCATCTCAGCAATTAGGGACAACTTTGTGGGAAATACTCAGCGATGAAACATCAGTTAATACATTAGCTGGACGGGCGACAAAAGCTGTAAATAACTTTGCCGCAACGATCAGCCGTTGGCAAGGACAAGTCGCCACCCTTCCGGTAACTGAGGTTTTGCAAGGAATATTAGAAGATTCTGGTTACGTTCAAGACTTGATGAATCAAGGCACAGATGAAGCCACAGATCGGGTACAAAACGTTCAGGAACTTTATAACGCCGCGCTGCAATTTCAAGAAGAAAACGAAGAAATTTCCCTGCGAGATTTTCTAAGTAGCGCTGCTCTCAGTTCTGATTTGGATAACTTAAAAGAAGGACAGACAGCCGTTTCTTTGATGACTTTGCACGCTTCCAAAGGTTTGGAATTTCCCGTAGTATTTTTGGTGGGATTAGAACAGGGGCTATTTCCCGGATACCGTTCGCTAAGTGACCCTGCATCTTTGGAAGAAGAACGCCGCCTGTGTTATGTGGGGATTACTCGCGCCCAAGAAAGGTTGTATTTATCACACGCACGGGAGCGTCGTTTGTATGGCTCGCGAGAACCTGCGATGCGATCGCAATTTCTCGATGAATTACCAGAAGAGTTATTATCTACCCAACGCCTGAGTCGTCAAAGTTATACCAAAAGTGCCTCTACTTCTAATGGTAAACAAGACACATCACAGAATTGGCAAGTAGGAGATAGAGTATTACACAAAACCTTTGGACTTGGTGAAATTACCCATGTTTTTGGAACAGGTAATAAAATGTCTGTAGCAATTAAATTTGCCAGCTTGGGGCAGAAAATTGTTGACCCAAGGGTAGCGCAGTTGCAAAAAGTTTAAAAAACCCACAAGCCATAGAACCCCGATTTTCCAAGAAGTCGGGGTTCTTGTTTTTCATATTTTAATTTCTTCAAAGTGTTCAACAGTGGGAAATGGTTCATAAAAATGATGCAGAAATTTTTTCCACTCTTGATACTTAGCAGAACTTCTAAATCCTACAGTATGAGATTCTAAAGTTTCCCATCTGACAAGTAATAAATATTTACCTTGGACTTCTATACATTTATGCAATTCATGGGATAAATATCCGTCCATTGAGGAAATAATTTTAGAAGCTTTTTTGAAAGTAGCTTCAAAATCGAATTCTAGACCAGATTTGACATTAAGAATAACTGCCTCAAGAATCATAAAGTTTTGTGGTGACAATTGGACTAATGTTATTTAGTATAAATTTAAGCATAATTACTCATAAAAATTTAGGCATTAACTTTGTTTTTGAAGATGAACTGATTTTCTAAGCCAACCTTTCAATAAATTATATGTATTTTAAAAAGTGGGAAAAGTAGGAAACGTAGGTTGTTTTATTCTAATTATTAAATATTTGTGATATCAGTGCTACTATGTTTCTTGCTTGATCAATCAAACAGGACTTATTTTAAAAGTAAGTGCTTTTAAAATAAGTCCTGTTTGGGCGCAATATTTCCTAAAAATCCGTATTCTGTATTTCAGGCATTGCTATTAAAACAGGCTATTAAATAGTCGAGAAAAGCTTGGATTTTCTCAGAAGTTTACTATGGAATAAAGTCAGAACTACAAAGTTTTCTAGACATTTCATACAAATTTTAGTAGGCATAAATTCGGTTATTTTTTAGGCTTCATCTTTGTAGCCGAATTTTATTGTGTGAAGTAACAAAACCGATCCAGCATCAAACTTAACAGAGGGGCTTTGACGATGAAAATACAAAACCTATTTACAAAGGTTTTCTGGTTGACATTGATTTCTATCACAATCATGGTTGTGACTATTTTCAGGTTAAGTCCTAGTTTGGCTCGTTCCACGACAACACCGCTAGTTCCAATACCAGCAGAGGAAGTGATTATAGCCAATAATTCAGCAGGAAGCTCTCTCTATAACAGATTAGGAGGCTACAACGCAATTGCCGCAGTCATTGACGATTCCGCAGGAAACATATTTGCTGACCCATTGATTGGTAAATACTTTATTGGCTTGAGTACCAACTCAAAACAGCGGTTGCGTGAGTTGCTAATAGCTCAATTCTGCCAAGCAGCAGGTGGCCCTTGTGTCTATACTGGGCGGACTATGAAGCTTTCTCATAGTGGAATTGGTGGAGGTCTCACCAATGGGGAATTTTATGCTTTTGTTAATGATATAGGCCTAGCCCTTGATAAAAATGGAGTCAAGCAACCAGAGAAAAACGAAGTGTTGGGATTTGCCAATAGTCTTAGAGACCAGATTGTTGAAAAGTTATAGACAGGGGTGACGAAAGATTAAGACGAGGGAAGTGTTATGATTTTCCCCGTCTTTTCTTAAACCACGTATCGGAGGTATGCATATACCGTTAGTTAATGTGGGTTGCAAAATATAAAAACGCTGAACGTAATTTAATACAGTTAATAAATAGGTAAGGAAAACCAGTTAATTAAAAGCAGACTTGACATAAGAAACTGCAAAAGGTGTGATTTTATCGACAAGACTATTAATCACCCCTCGTTCATATTCAGTCCAAGTTCTGGGATGACCAAAAATGCATGGTTGTAAAATTCCCCAGAGTTGGCCATCCTGACGGATATGGGCATGAATAAGGGCGCGATGTCCAAAATTCTTCTGTTCAAATTCTCGATTTAAGACTTGAGAATCAGCAGTTTCTACATCTTCTACAAAGATTGAAGGTTCAGCACGTAGCGCAGCCGCAAACATCGGATCATCATCTACTAGAGTTGGGGGTTGTGCTGCCCAGTCTTCATTATAAACAGTTGGTATATCTGGAGTACGAATCCAACAAAAGGCAACTCTACCAAGGTCATTTTGGGGATTGTGCAGATATAGAAAACATCTATCAGACTGCAAAAAATCGCCTACAGCTGGTAACAGTGCAGAAAATATAGCATCTGGTGTTTGAGATGATTCTACAATATTTTTGAGTCCAGAAGGAAGTTCTTGCTGAGTCATATAACTAAGCTGATTTTAATTGAATAATGCCTTTATCAAAAACGCGATTATTAGTAGCGATCGCACTTATGTCTATTCTATCTTTATACACTTCATAAGAAGCAAAACTTAAGTTACTGGTAGAATACCCTGTCCACTCAGAACGCCCTACAGGACGATTACCAGCACCTGCGCCACAAATTAAGTAAGTTGTCCCATTAATAGCACGAGTGCGCTCATAATTATGTTCGTGACCATTGATGTAAAGTTGAACACCGTATTTTTTAAATAGGGGAGTAAAAGTTTTAATAAAATCTGGATTATTCCCATATTGACCGGATGAATAAATCGGATGATGACCAAACACTACTTTCCAAGGAGCATTACTAAGACTTAATTCTTTTTCTAACCAAGGTAGTTGGTTTTTCCAATCAGCATTACTGTTAGTATCTAAAGCGAAAAATTGCACAGTTCCCCGACGAAATGTATAGTAACGTCCCTTCATATTAAAGCCAGCATATTTGACTTGGGGATCGCCATTGGCGGTACGAATATCGTGATTACCTAAACAAGCCTGAAATTTCACACCTTGCTTGAGCAAACATTGATAAGGACGCTCAAAAACTGCATTAATTTTCTAAATTTCGCCGTTATTGTAAATGTTGTATACAGCTAAAACAACTAA
>JADEXV010000310.1 GCA_015206945.1 Nostocales cyanobacterium LEGE 12452
GCTGCGGCAATCTTAATTCTTGCCTGGGAAAATATCAGTAATGATGTGTTTGATTCCGAAACAGGTATTGATAAAAATAAACACCATTCTCTGGTGAACTTAACAGGCAATAAGCGATTAGTATTTTGGCTAGGAAATTTGTGTTTAGGTTTGGGGTTGCTGGGCATACTAGCGATCGCCTTTTGGCAACATGACCTAACTGTTATCGGGATAATTTTGCTGTGCTGCGGTTTAGGCTACACTTACCAAGGGCCTCCCTTTCGCTTAGGATATCAGGGTTTAGGCGAGATTATTTGCTTTTTTGCCTTTGGCCCTTTAGCAGTGGAGGCAGCATATTATAGCCAAACCCAAACTTGGTCAATAACGAGTTTAGCAGCCTCAGTGATTGTCGGGATTGCCACAACCTTAATTTTGTTTTGCTCACATTTTCACCAAGTTAAGGATGACATAGCCGCAGGTAAGCGATCGCCTATCGTCCGTTTAGGAACCCAAAAAGGGGCCCAACTCCTAGTTTGGTTCACTGCTAGCATTTATCCCCTCACCTTGCTATTTGTGCTGTGGAGAATTTCTCCACCTTGGACATTGCTGAGTTGGGTGAGTTTACCCTTTGCTGTCAAATTATGCCGCCACGTCCAAGAAAATCACAATCAGCCGGACAAAGTTAGTAACTGTAAATTCATCGCCGTAGCTGTGCATTTCTGGGCTTGCTTACTGTTCGGCTTGGGATTTATGCTTTAGCAACTACTAATTGATGCGTTATCAATTTAAATTTCGTCCATATCAGCGAAGATTTTTGCGATCGCTTACCACCAATCATGGGAAGTGGGATATTCGTGAAGGTATTATTCTTCGCCTTACCGATGAAACTCTTAAAGTCGGCTGGGGAGAAATTGCCCCCATTAGCTGGTTCGGTTCCGAAACCCTAGAACAAGCCTTAGATTTTTGTCGCCAACTCCCAGGAGAAATCACAGACGAGATAATTTTCTCCATCCCAGATGAGTTACCTGCTTGTCAATTTGGCTTTGAGTCAGCGTGGGAGATGGGGAGCAGCACTTCTCTACGAGAGGCTTCGCCAACGGCTACGCTCAGTGACCAGGGAGCAGGGGAGCAGGGGAGCAAGGGAGCAGAGGAGAAGAATTTAAATTTATCTTCTGCGCTTCACTCCTTGCGCTATAGCGGCTTATTACCATCTGGGAAAGCGGCTTTAAATCAATGGGAAGGTTTGTGGAAGCGGGGATATCGCACGTTTAAGTGGAAAATTGGTGTGTATGCGATCGCTGATGAACTAGAAATTTTTGAGTCACTGATACACACCTTACCAGCCTTTACCAAACTACGATTAGATGCCAACGGTGGACTCAGCTATGAGGAAGCTAACTTATGGCTGCGGACTTGCGACAATCTCAAAGTAAATGCAGAACTACCCCTAGAAATTGAATTTATCGAACAACCGCTACCCGTTGAACAATTTCAGGGGATGTTGGAATTGAGTATGAGTTATGAAACTGCGATCGCTTTAGATGAATCTGTCGCCACACTTGGACAACTCGCTGCTTGTCATCAGCAAGGTTGGCGAGGGATTTTTGTCATAAAGCCTGGGATAGTCGGATCGCCATCTCGTCTGAGAAAGTTTTGCCACCAGCATCAAATTGATACTGTATTTTCATCAGTATTTGAAACTGCGATCGCAAGACAAGCAGCACTCCAATTAGCAGCCGAATTATCCCGAAACAACAGGGCAATTGGTTTTGGCATCGACCATTTTTTTGAACAATAAGATACCTGGCTTCAAAGTTTATGCAACAGCCTTTAGACTGTCTTAATAACCTAACTCAGGATGATTGGCTTATTGGTTACAACAGCCATCAATTTAATCAAATAGCTCAAGAATTATATTTAGAATTAACACAATTATCAGCCTGTGGAACGCCACCAAAAATCATTTTAGCTGAACGCGAACCAGTACGATTTTTAGCAAGTTTTATTGCAGCTTGTGCAGCTAATTGTCCAGTTTTTCTTTGTAACCCAGACTGGGGAACACAAGAATGGCAACAAGTCTTTGATTTAGTACAGCCAGATATTATTTTGGGAATGGGGAATGGGGAATCGGGAATGGAGAATGAGCATAATAATACCCAATGCCCCATTCCTAATAGCATCATGATTCCCACAGGTGGTTCATCAGGACAGATTAAGTTTGCTATTCACACTTGGGAAACTCTCATTTCATCGGTACAAGGATTTACAGAATACTTTCAACTAATCCAAGTCAATTCGTTTTGTGTATTGCCGTTATATCACGTTAGTGGTTTAATGCAATTTATACGTTCTTTCACTACCGCAGGTAAACTAGCTATTCAACCATTTAAAGCCGTAGAATCCGGTCAAATATTAAATATTAAACAATCAGAATTTTTCATATCTTTAGTACCAACACAGTTACAACGCCTCCTGCAAAATCCAGAATTAACTGAATGGTTATCTCAATTTAATACTGTACTTTTGGGAGGTGCGCCAGCATGGAACGAACTACTAGAAAAAGCCAGATTTCATCGCATCCGGTTAGCACCTACCTATGGCATGACAGAAACCGCCTCTCAAATTGCTACCCTCAAACCGGATGATTTTCTCGGCGGTAAAATTAGCAGTGGTCAAATTCTTCCCCATTCAAAAGTAACTATCCGCAATCAGCAAGGCGAGATTTTAAATTCCAATCAAATAGGAACTATTACCATTCATGCTCAATCTTTAGCCCTTGGTTACTATCCTAAAATTAGAGAAAATCAAACTGATTTCCAAGTAGATGATTTAGGTTTTTTAGACGAACAAGGGCATTTAAATATAGTCGGACGTAACAGCGACAAAATTATTACAGGTGGCGAAAATATTTACCCAGCAGAGATTGAATCAGCTATACAAGCCACTCAAATGGTTACTGATATCTGTGTTATTGGTATTCCAGATAAACACTGGGGACAAGCTTTAACAGCGGTTTACATTCCCAAAAAATCAGATATCTCTACCTTAAAAATCCAAACTATACTCAAAGACAAACTCAGCAAATTTAAAATCCCTAAATATTGGATTCCCCAGCAAAACTTACCCCGTAACTCTCAAGGTAAGATTAACCGTCAACAGTTACAGCAAATCGCCACAGAATTCCTCCAAAATTCCATCACATAATCTCTCTCGACCTTCTTCTCTCTGCGTCCTCTGCGTCTCTGCGGTTCGTTTCCAACCACTGAACTATCTCATTAGGTAATTCCTGCTTACTTCTACTACTCACATCAATACAAACATGCCTAGTAATAGCCTTAGCAACTACCACCTCAGCCACAGTAATTTCGTAAGTAATTTCAAACTTATCAACACCTATTTTGTGGGGAATTAAGCTAATCAGCAACTTGTCTCCTACAAACATAGGGCGTAAAAAATCAACACTAGTATGAACAATGGGGAAAGCCACAGATGGATTAATAAAAAAATCTTTGAGATTAATACTTGATGCTTCTAAAGATTCTTCATAAGCTTCATGGCAAATACTCAAAACATTAGCAAAATAAACTACCCCAGCAGCATCAGTATCTTGAAAGCGAACAGTGCGGTTATAAGTAAAAGGCATTTTTGACAATTGAATATTAAAAAACAGCAGGTTTATACCCTGCTTTACAAACTAATTTTATTGCAACTAAGTTAAGTCGGTGATAGATAAAAATTTAATTTCCCCAATTCTGAGTTTGTATCGATTTGTTTAGCCTCATTCAATGCTTTGGGGTTAAATATATGGTGAGGAAAGGCGATCGCTTCTACATCGACTCTAACGGCGGAACCTCGAAGTCATTAAACGAGCAAACATTGTAAGATGAAGCGGCTAAAGCCTTTACCAGCTTGCCGTCTAGAGTCAGCAAAGTAGCACCTATCTGCTGTGAAAGTGCGACATAAGAGCCATCGTAGGCGGAGATTCCATAATTTAATGCGATCGCAACTGCATCCGCCATCAAATCAGCTGTCGAGACAACACGCAACGGGAAGCTTTTGAGAGTTGCTAAATCTTCTGGCACATCAGCAACAGCATAAAGTCTGGCGCGGACATACTTCCAAATGATGTTGCTACACTCAATGTAAAACAGGTTTGGGACAAAGATCGCAGTTTGAGGATTGGCAAGATGAGCAAACAGTTGATTAACTTTCGGAGTTAGTGGATCATCTGGTATAAATTGCTTAATAGCTACACTTGCGTCTACAACCCACCTGAGAGTGATAGTCATCTGTCCCGGTCTTCTCGGATTAACGCGGTACTATCAGGCCATTCCACATTAGTTTGGCGACTCTCACGACGAAGGCGAATTTCCTCTAGCAGTTTTGGGACATTTTTTCGTCTTTCTTCCTCAGTTAACTGTGTTTTTGTCTTCTGCAAAGCGTTCTGCAATATTGTAATAACTTGAGCATCAACTGAGTTATTTTCAGCTTTAGCTAACTCTTGCAGTTGTTCGTATAACTCATCAGGTATGTTTAGCGTATGAAGGGTAGCCATTGATTGACCTCCCAAAAGAGTTTATTGGTAATGGTAGCACGATGGGAGTTTGAGGAGTGGCGATCGCCTTTGGTTTGTGGGTGCGATCGCTTCATTATCTCTACTACCCACTTGTTTCTTAATCCTTCTCTTCTGATTCCTCTGGAAGAGCTTTTATTGATGTTTTTCGTAAAACCCAGTCAAGATAAAGTACAAGAATCTGCATTTTCAGAAAGTTGTTAGCACTTTTGATATTGGCATCACTCAGTAACCATTGACAAAACTTTTCCAGCAGTATTCCAACAACAACTTCAACAGACTTATTTATAACTAGAGGGATTAGTGTTTCTAGCATTGCGATTGCCTCAGTAGCTTGGCTGAGTTCAATGTCGCAATTTTCTTTTGTAGTTATTTATCTGACTTACCTTGACTTAGCCTGACTTACACTGATTTAACCCCACATTTTGATAAAAACTTTGGCTACACTGGCTTATAAGTAATTGTAGGAGTGGTCAATGTCTATACCAGAAAACTTTCTTAAGCAACTGGAGCAATACAGTGAATTGTCGCACCGAGAGAAAGAAGTCTTTGTGGAAATATTCGGTCTTAGTAAGAATCGAATCCACGTAGCTCAAGAATTAAACATTTCTGAAAGTAACCTCAGCACTTGCCTCACAGGTATTTACAAAAAATTTTGCATCACTGGTAACGGCCCTGTTAAAGAAAGTCGCTTACGGGAGTATCTGAGCAAAAGATACTCACAGCGAAAACCCTCTGGCGATTTAATTACAGATGATGTAGATGATTCGATTGATACTTTAGTGCAAGAAATCCGCAAACAAATCAAATCCTACACCAAAGAAAAGTGCGGAACCATGCGGGTATTAGATATGCCTAAGCCAATTGAGTTAACAGGAAAACAAGGTATTTACACAAATGTCAATATTCTGGAGGCAATAACAGGACGAAGACGATTAAAAGTTGCGGAACTAATACAAAGCTGTGAGCATGATAACTTTGAGCGACTTGGACTTAGCAGAGTAAAACAGAAACGAGTCTCAGGACTAGAGGTTGTGCAGCGGCATAGTAAGCTGATGGTTTTAGGTAAACCAGGAGCAGGAAAAAGCACTTTTTTAAAATATCTAGCGATGCAGTGTATTGAAGGGAGATTTCAAGCAAACAGAGTTCCCTTGTTTATCACTTTAAAAGATTTTGCAGAAGCAGCTAAAAAACCAGGTATTTTGAAATTTATTGTTCAACAATTATCAAGCTGTGGGGTAACTCATGCCAGTACAGCAGTAGAGAAACTGTTGAAACAGGGTAAGGCATTGGTATTGCTGGATGGGTTAGATGAAGTCCGAGAGGAAGACACCAAGCGGGTTTTACGACAAATTCGAGAATTTTCTGATTTGTTTCATACCAATCAGTTTATAATTACCTGTCGTATTGCTGCAAAAGAATACACCTATCAAAGTTTCACAGAAGTAGAAATGGCAGATTTTGACGATAAACAAATAGCCATTTTTGCTCAAAATTGGTTCCAATTAACTGATCCAGTTAAAAGTAAAAGATTTATTGAAAAACTAAAGGAGAATGAACCAATCCAAGAGCTAGCTAGTAGTCCTTTACTGCTGACATTACTGTGTTTGGTTTTTGGAGATAGTGGAGATTTCCCAGCAAACCGTTCTGAGCTTTATCAAGAAGGATTAGATGTATTGCTAAAAAAATGGGATGCCAAACGCAATATTGAGAGAGAGCAGGTGTATAAAAACCTGTCTTTACAGCGTAAGGAGGACTTGCTGAGTCAAATAGGCTTAACGACCTTTGAGCAGAAAGACTATTTCTTTAAGCAGAAAACTGCCGAAACATACATTGCCGATTTTATTTGCAACTTACGCAATGCTGACACAGATCCAGAAGTATTTAAACTCGATAGTGAAGCTGTTTTAAAGTCTATTGAAGCACAGCATGGGCTATTAGTAGAACGAGCAAAGGGCATCTATTCCTTTTCTCACTTAACGTTTCACGAGTATTTTGCCGCAAGAGAAATAGTTGCTAACTCTGCTTGGGAAAGCCTGGTAGAGCATATTACAGAGATACGTTGGCGGGAAGTATTTTTACTTGCTGCTGGAATGATGCGGAAAGCAGATGATTTATTAGTTTTGATGAAGTCAAAAATTGACTCAATTGTAGCTTTTGATAATAAGTTACAGTATATTTTGGATACAGTATATAACAAATTTTTATCAGTCAAATATAACAATAAAGGAGCAGGAGTAAGAGCCTTTTACCTAGAACACGCTCTTTTTTTTAGTTACTCAGCTATAGATTCCTGTGGTGAATTTGCTAGAGCGTTTGGTTTTACTGATTATATTGATCCAGAGATAGATTTTGATGATGCACTCACTGATGCTCTTGAAATGACAGACTATGATTATCAAGAGTGTTTTACCTATGCTCTTTCTCTTAATCTGAACTTAGAACCTGAATTTCAGAACTTACTTCAAAAACTCAAAGAACAAATTCCTTTTCAGGATAATCAAGAAAAGAGGATAGAACGGGAAGACAAAATTATAAAGAAATGGTTGAATCAACTGAGAGAGTTGATTATAAAATATAGAAAAATTTGTTATCGAGAAGAATTAAATGATGAACAAATAGAATTAATATGGAATTACTATAACACTAATCTATTACTGAATGATTGTCTAAATAGTGATTGTTACGTTAGCCGTGAAGTTAGAGATAAAATAGAAAATTCACTGTTTTTACCAATAAAAATTAAACACTGTTAAATAAACTATTTATATCAAGTATAAAATTATTAAAGATTTAATTATTAATTTGTAATTTATTTTTTTAATATCATTTGTGAAAAAAGATATTTGCGATCGCACTTTTACTTTTTCAGTTCGCATAGTCAAGTTGTGCCAGTTTTTAGATGACAAACCAGGAGTAGCGCGAACTCTTGCTCAACAATTATTAAGGTCAGGAACATCGATTGGAGCTAATGTAGAAGAAGCACAAGCTGCTCAAAGCAAAGCTGATTTTATC
>JADEXV010000311.1 GCA_015206945.1 Nostocales cyanobacterium LEGE 12452
GAGTAGGGGAGCAGAGGAGCAGGGGAGCAGGGGAGAATGACGAATGACAAATACTTCTCTGCGAGACGCTACGCGTAGCTTGCTTCCCCGGAGGGGTACGACTACGCGGTAGTTGAGCGCAGTCGAAACTCAGTACAAATGACGAATGACAAATGACAAATGACATTTTATTCTGCAACTAACAGCTTAAAGCGCTCATCATCGGCAATATCGTCAAAATCGAGGTCAGTTGCTGCGTCTTCTTTATACCTAGGATTAAGTTCAATCGCTTGTTGTAGAGTTAACAGAGATCGGTCAACTTGTCTTTGCAGTGCGTAACAGGCTGCTTTGTTGTAATAAGCACTGGCGTAATCTGGCTTAATTTCTAAGGCTTTGTTAAAACTAGCGATCGCTTCATCATCGCGTCCCAATCTTACCAAAGTGTAACCGTGTTTATCTAAAATTTTGGGAGAATTAGGTTGGAATTCCAGCGCTTTCTCAAAGGAGACGATTGCCTCTTCGTATTGTTCTAATGCTACTAGAGAAAGACCGCGATTTAACCAGGCAATGGCATCATCAGGTTTGATTTGCGTAGCTTTATCAAATGAGGCAAAGGCTTGCTGATGCTGTTGTAAGTTCCCAAAAGCAACGCCGCGATCGCACCAAGCATGATGATAATCTGGCTGAATCGCAATTGCTTTATCGTAGGATGCGATCGCATCTTGGTAGCGTTTCAACCTTCCCAGAGTTAGACCACGTTTTAACCAACTCACAGGTTCATCAGGTTGGATTTTCACTGCTTGGTTGTAAGCTGCGATCGCATCTTCATAGCGCTTTTGGGAAAACAGATCGTCTCCTTGTTTTACATACTCATCAGCATTTAATTCTGCTTGTTGTGGCTGTTCCTGTCTTTCTTGCTCAACTTCAAAATTCACTACTTCTAGAATCGATTCCGGCGTAATTTCAGTTAGTTCTTGAAGAATCAGATCCTTTCTTTCTTGGGCATCCAATTGTAACTCAGACAGTTGAGAAACAAACTCAGTTTCTAATCTTTCTAACTTCTCTAAAATGAGAATCTTTTGTTGTTGAGCATTCCATTGTAATTCCGAGAATTGCGAACTAAACTCAGAACCAGATTTTTCTAAATTCTCAATGATTAGCTCTTTGGATTTTTGAGCATCGACTTGTAATTCAGATAATTGCAATTTAAATTCTGACTGCAATGCTGCTAAACTAGCAAGAATTTTATTTTTTTGTTCTTGAGCATCTACCTGTAATTCAGATAATTGAGATTTAAGTTCCCGATCAAATATACCTAAGCTGTCAACGGCAATCTCTTTTTGCTTTTGAGCATCAATCTGTAATTCGGATAAATTTTCTACAAATTCTGACTGTAATTGTGTTAAAGTTTCAAAAATTATATCTTTTTGCTGTTGAGCATCAGACTGCCATCCAGAAAGTTGAGATGTGAACTCAGACTTTGATATTTCTAAATCAGCAACTGCTAGTTCCTGCTGTTGCTGCACACCTAACTTTAACTTAGACAGTTCTTCTGCGATCACAGATGCTAATTTTCCTAAATTATCCAGTGCTATGTCTTTTTGTTGTTGAGCATCAAACTCTAACTTAGATAGTCCCGAAGCAAATTTTGACTCTAAATTTTCTATATTTTCTTGAGATTTTTTTAGTTCCGTTTCTAATCTACTTAATACTTGTGCTTTAGCTAAATCTATATCTAATATTAGAATAGATACATTTTCTTGTTCATTTTTAATTTTTTGTTGTAGAGCAGTTGCTTCCTGTTCTAATTCAGAATTTATTTTTTTCGCATCTTGAATAATATTTTCAGCTTCTTGTTTAACGGTGGTTAGCTGATTTTGTAATTGTTCCATTCCCTGAACTTGTTGCATTGCCCTATCAACAATTTCTCGGATTATCACCCGTCGCAACAGCCATAACAAAGCAATGACTGCGACTGGAAAGAGACTTAGTATAACTAGCCAAATATCGAGTAATATAGTTGTGCGGCTAAAACTGCTTTTCAAATCAGATTGAACTTGCTGTTGAACTCGTTTTTCTGCTCGTAGTCGTGCTAATTCTTCCCGTTCTGAATTCGATAACACCGGAGTCGGAGTTAGTGCTGGGTTGGGTGATGGTGCAGATTGTCCACTGGCGATTCCAATGGATAACAATAAGGGTAAAAATACAATAGTACTTTTTCCAATTAAAGCGAAAACAGCTTGATTTTTGCTCTGCATAACAACCATCTGAGTCTGTTGGTCAGTTTTTGAAGCGACGCGCCTCTCTCCAATCTATAACAGAATTAAGTGGTTAAGAACAGTAAAGGGTAGGCAATATGCCTACCCTACAAATAAATTCATTTACAACACAATCATTATTAAGCGTTTTGTTGTTTGCGCTTGCGGACTGAACTAGCCCCAAAAGTACCCAATACTAATAAACCTAAGATAGAAGCGGGTTCTGGAACACTTTGGCTAGAAGCCGTGTATTTGATATCGCCAATACCGATACCGTGGTTATCTGGATTTCGAGTACCGATATCATCGCCATCGGTAAAGACCAACTCGAAACGATCAATAGCACTAGCAAACTTCACTAGCACACTACCGTAATCTCCATTAGTAGCATTTGAGTCAAATCCTATACCATCTAGAGTGTAAGCATCCACTTTCTGGATAGTATTTCCTTGAGTTAAAACCGGATTAAAAATGGGGTTAACAACCTGATTTCCCAAAAATCCCTTCAAAATTACCCTATCTTGCCAAGTTTTACTATTGCTAATATCCACATCAAACAGCTTGAAGCTAACATCTGTGAGAGGACTATTAAAACCTTTGAAGCTAGTCGTCATAGTCATCGAGTTAGCCCCCTTTGTCAGACCAACTGCTGAAGCGTTAATTTGTAGATGCAGACTTTTGTTGTTTGCACCCTGACTACCATTGAGAGTACTGCTAATAGCGGGAGTCAACCCACTACCACCAAAACTAGCGAACGTAGTTTGTGAACCAAGCTCAAATTTCAGGTCAACCGTTCCTGTACCAGCTTGAAAGCTCCGAACTTGACCTGATTTTGGTGCTGTCCATCCAGTGGCGAGTTGATCCCAGTCTATCAAAGTTTCAGTGTTCCCTATATTAGATGCCTTCGCTGTTGTTGGCATCAGGACAGTTCCTGTTAAGGCTACAACACATCCTAGTTTAAACAAAAAACTTTTTGTCAACATATCTTTAAATCTTTGTGTGATAGTCACTTTGTTAATACAAGTTCATCGTGTCACACCTTTTATCTAAGTGGTAAAACCTTTATAGTATCTTATTTTTCACAGTATAAATACTTAAATTAGACTTCTAGTGATAATATAATATAGAAAAGTTTTTTAGGCTAAAAATGCCTTAGTGAAACCCTTTTAGGCTTCAGGGATTTGGCTTAAGTTAGATGCTACTGAGACATTGGTAGTGAAAAATACAAGAAAATGTAAAGAATATATAACCCAATACAGTATTTACTTGCAAACTGCTGTATGAACACTGGTTGAGTGCAGATACTTTTTTATCTTACTCAGGAACTCAGGACTCTTCATGGTAGGGTGGGCATCTTGCCATCCTTAAATTAACATCAGATTATGTAGGAAAAACAGATTACTTTTCCTCAAATTTACTTAACAAAGGCGGTAAAAAATGGGTCGCATAAATCCTTACACACTACAATTGCAGATTACTCGAATGTTTGAGCAAGGGCAATCATTTTTTGCCACAACCAAGGTACAAGAATGGTTGAAAGAACGTAAACATAATCCAGAAGATTATGACATTATTTTCCATAAAAAACCTGCACCTCCTGGTTCCAAAGAAGTGATGGTTGTGGAAATTGAATTACGCCGCAAAGATGGACAACCTATAGATCCGTGGTTGCAGGAACAAGCAAATCTCCATGCCTGATTTTCGCAACTATAGCAGTCCTAAATTAGATGTGAAAATTTCTTTTTCTCTTCTTGGCATTTCGCAGGAAAAGTGGTTTGTTCATTTTCACAACTTAGATAGGATTGCTATATGTGAGGGCTACGCCTACGCCCCAACTCAAAACATAACCTGCTGTAAATATTGAAATAAGTTTATACAAAATTTATATATACCTGACAACCTTAAAGATTTAACAAAGATCATCTTTTGTTGGTTATTTCTTAACCTATATGCATTGGTTAAAAGTTTATTTAAGTGAAATTACAGAATTATTCATTTTTTAGTTTCGGAGCTTTTTCTGATGAAATTAGCTAAAGATATTAGCATGGTGGCTTTTGCTGTTGCTGTCTCAGTTGCTGCTGTTGTTAAACCGACGCAAGCTGCCTTAGTTAATTATGATTTCACCGTAAATGCAACATCTGGCGATCGCCCCGGTCAGTATTTCGGCTCTTTTCGGTATGATGACTCGACCTTAACCAATACAGGCCTTGAGACATTGGGAGTGGAGAATGGATTAGCAGTGGCATTCAACTACTTAGGTACTAACTATACAGATGCAGATGATACTGATTTTAACAGTTTTCCTATAGCCAGCTTTAATAATGGCAAAATTCTGGGATTAAGCTATTTTGTTGCAGACCAATTTGCGATCGCAAGCGATCCAAATACTCCAGATGTAGGAGGCAACAACTTTTATCTGATTAACCAATCTGTAAATACAACACAAGTAGGTACTGTAAGCTACGCTAAAGTACCCGAACCGTTAGCTCTTGGTGGTACGGTTTTTGCTGCTGTTATGGGATTGTGGATGCAACGCAAGAAGAGAGCAACAAAAGTTATGGGTTAATAGGTATAAGTGAATGGCACTAAGATAAGGGCAAATTCATTATCCATAAGGCTTTTGGGTGTGGGGTGTGGCTGAGTGGGTGTAGTGAGGAAGAAGTTAATTAATGTCAGTACAAGTTTTCTACTTTTCTTAATTTTTTCCGACACCCGACACCCTACCCCCGACACCCTTTCCTGGCAAAGGTTTCATCTTTTCTTAGTGCCATTCAGGTATAAGTAAGTCACCTTATCCTTGACCCTAAACAGGGCAAGAATAAGGTGATTTAAAAAAGTATTTAAAATACTTCGCTAAATTAATCTGTTCCCATAGTCTTTAAAGACCACCAATAACGCCACCGTCATTACGGGTAATTACTACTACTGATGAACGTGGGCGACCTGATGGGCCATACCCTTGACTATTAGGCCAATTGCTGGCGATCGTGGGATTCGAGGCATCCCCGCGATCGCCTGGGTGTTGGATGTTGATAAACATCGCTTTGCCATCGGGCGTACTAGTAATACCAGTTACCTCACAATCCGTAGGGCTGGTTAAGAAACGCCTAACTTGTTTGGTGTTGGGGTCAGCGCACGACATAGTGTTGCTACCGATGTTTACTAAATCACCGATACCATCGCCTGAGTGGTCAGTCTGAATCCAAAGGCGGCCAAAGTCGTCGAACCAAAGACCATCTGGTGAACTTAAATCGTCACCTTTAATGTTGCCTTTGAGATTTGCTTCAGGTCTAGTTTTGTCGCCAGCTTCAAAGAAGATATCCCATTTGAAAGTTGTAGCCGTAACGCTACGTCCATCTTCGCGCCAGCGAATGATGTGACCGTAACGGTTGTCAGGACGTGGGTTGGGAGGATTCACAGGAGGACGCGCACCGCCTGCTGCTGTTGTGCCGTCTGGCTGGTTGGAGGAAACTGGGGTTGTGCCGCGACGAGTATTATTAGTCAACGTGCAGTAGACTTCAATCTCTTTATATCCACCAATCCGAGGACGCACAGCTACCCACTCTGGGCGATCCATCATAGTTGCGCCGACGCGATCGCCAGCTTGTCTTGTCTTGATAAGTACCTCAGCTTGGCTTCTGAAACCATTCTCTGGTGTCAAACCACGCTGACCGTAGACCAAAGGAATCCACTCACCAGTACCGTTGTCATTGAATTTAGCAACGTATAAAACACCGTTATCAAGCAAATCGCGGTTAGCAGAACGATTTCCGGGATTGAAAGTTTGGGCACAAACGAACTTGTAGATATATTCGTTGCGCTCGTCGTCACCCTGATAGAAAGCAACACGGTTATTATCATCAACAACAACCTGAGCGCTCTCATGCTTGAACCGACCAAGGGCAGTGCGCTTGACTGGTTTGCTTTGTGGATTGTACGGATCAATCTCAACCATCCAGCCGAATAAATGGGGTTCAAGTGGGTTGGTGCTGGCATCAAAGCGTGGATCAACCTCCGGCCAGCGATAGCTAGATGATGTTGAAATGCCGTAGCGATTTTGTCCTGCCAAAATATCGGACTTTTCGATGCCCTCAATTGCAACTACATCTCCTGTGGGATTAGCAAAGTAGCCGTTCCAGTTCTCTTCGCAGGTCAAGTAAGTGCCCCAAGGAGTATAGCCGTTGGCGCAGTTGTTGAGAGTACCATAAGCGGTGTAGCCGTCGTTGAGTCTGCCAGTGTCAACAGAGCCAGTTGCCTGAATTGAAAACTTCTTCGACTTCAACAAGGTATCGCCAGCCGCAGGTCCCGATACTCGCATCTCTGTGTTGCCGGTAATGCGGCGACCATAAGGCGAATTACGATTAAAACTCCAGTCATTGCCATTTTTGGAAATTTCTACGACAGACACACCATGAGCAGCCTGAGACTTCCGTACCTTGGCAATTGTGACTACATCCAGACCATCTGGATGCAAAATTGATTCCTGGGTGTACTCATGGTTAACGCACAACAGGCCAGTATTGATGGGCTGGTTTAAAAAGCCCCTTAGCGATCTTGTTTGTGAACTTACTGTGCGACCAACAACATTCCCTGGTTGTAACGGGAAATAGTGCATCCCATCATTGTGCATACCAAACTGCTTTTCTTGAGCAGCCGCATCCTGAGAAGCATCTGGTAGCCAAGTCGGGCCACCAGGTGCGATCGGATCTCCCCAAGCAATCAGTACTTTGGCTGTATAACCTTCAGGAACACTGACAAGATCCTTTTCCAGCAGTCCAGTAACTGGGTTGAGTAGATTTGGTGGGATGCTCTTAAAGCCTATGCCAGCAAATCCTGTTCCTTTGGGAATCGGAGCTGCATCAACACTTTGGAGAAAGCCACCGATAGAAACATCGCCCAGAACAGTTAGCACCGACGTACCCACAGCTGTCATGATGAACCGCCGCCGACTCAAGCTAACGCGATCAATCACATCACGAATTGACTCGTTACCAGATGGGTTGAGGGTCAAATTGTTTTTAGGATGAGAGCGTCCTTTCATTCTTTGTTCTCCGTTTAAGGCTTACGAGGTTGCTATTCAGTTCATCTCTCAATAACATGAGTAATTTGGTAAATAAAAACTCTATAGGAATCATATTTGATTTCTGAAAAAGACTAGGAGATAATACGGAGACAGAGTTTTGTCTAACAGCGAACAATGATAAACCAGCATCTACAAGCTAAAATTGGGGAACTACAAGAATTTATAGACTGTCGGCCAGATGCGCGTGAGGTCAGGAAAGCAT
>JADEXV010000312.1 GCA_015206945.1 Nostocales cyanobacterium LEGE 12452
ATCAAAGTTACAGACCAAGAGCTTGATACTATTGCAATCGAACGAAATTATTTTCATGGTGAGTGGAACTATATTATAAAACCCAAAGTAGGCACTTAATTGTTCAAGTTATTTTTACATAACTCCTTAAAGAAGACTTGGCTATTGGTGCGATCGTTAAAGGTTCTAGAAGTCAGTACAGGGGTGCGGTGGGCAATCCCCAAAATGCGCTTTTGTGCTGCTTGTACGTCAGTTATAGTAACGGAATTATGTTGTGGCATTGATGACGATATTAAATATTTTTGTTCTTGTTTATATAGATACAGATTTTTATATTTGCGTCTAATATCCTGGATTGAAGCATACTCATTTCAGGTAGATAGCATCATTTATTGTCTGCATAAAAATAGCTACAGCAGACATTATATATTGCTGTAGCTAAATTTATAAAAGTTAATTAATTCCAGTTAATCATTTTTGTCACATGCATAAAACATCTGAAAGTCGGCAAAAAAGAACTGCTCTAATTACAGGAGCGGCTAGTGGTATAGGCTATCAATTAACCCAAATTTTTGCTCGTCATAATTATAATCTTGTGTTAGTAGATAAGAATGAACAAAAACTTACTGAAATTATAGATGAATTGCCGCAAAAGTTTGGCATCTCTGTCAAAATTTTTGTTAAGGATTTATCTATCCCAACAACCCCAGAAGAAATTTTCGCAGAATTACAGCAAGCATCCATCAAGATTGATGTGCTGGTTAATAATGCTGGCTTTGGTACTTATGGAGTATTTAACGAAACAGACCTTAGCATTGAACTGCAAATGCTACAGGTAAATATGGTCAGCCTGACTCATTTAACTAAGTTGTTCCTTAAAGATATGGTTGAGCAAAACTATGGAAAAATCTTAAATGTGGCCTCAGCGGCGGCTTTTCAACCAGGGCCTCTAATGGCAGTTTATTTTGCGACAAAAGCCTATGTATTATCATTTTCAGAAGCGATCGCTAATGAATTAGAGGGCACAGGTGTCAGCGTGACTGTTCTTTGTCCAGGGCCAACAGCATCGGAATTCCAAGAAACTGCTGCAATGGAAGATTCAAAGATTGCTAGCGTTAACAGAATGATGGATACAGCAACCGTCGCTAGGATTGGTTATAGCGGCTTAATGAAAAACAAAACTGTTGTCGTTCCTGGGATGAGAAATAAGATATTGACTGAAAGCGTCAGATTTACGCCCAGAAATTTAGTTACAAAGGTTGTCAGAAGTATGCACGAGCTTAAAAAAAATAAGTAGCCCGATATCTGACTTTTCACTTTGATTTAGCTTTTATGTCGTAAGTCCCGCACCATAACTGTACTCAGTTTGGTGCCGGGATTATGATTTGATTTATAAAATTATTTGTGTAGAAAGGCAACAAGCAATAGTCAAGAAGCCTCTTTAAGTTATACTGAACTTTTTCAAAAATCAAATATGAGTCTTATATCAATCATTTCGCTCTTTCAAGTTTCCTGAAGCCGATCGGTAAATTTCTGTTGCATTTTGCTCAACTGTATTTTGTTTCTCACTATACTTCCTAACAAATAAAGTTAATGTGCTTTTAAATTGTATTAATTGTGCGCTAAACGCTAATCCTATAGCGCTCAAGCCGGAATTTTGAATGACGATTAACTTAGTCCCTTTTGTTAAATAGGTGTAAAATGGCTGACTATCGAATTCTTTATTCTGATAACAACGATCCTCTAACAGTCTTTCAATACGATAATGCCATAACGGGCACAAAGTACAATAATCGTCTGCAAGGTACTAATTCTAGAGACCTTATCCAAGCAGGTGCGGGAAACGACACGCTTCTTGGTGGTAATGGAAATGATATCCTAATAGGCACAGGTAATTATAACGCAACAGACAGAGATGTTTTAACAGGAGGCGGAGGAGTTGATATATATGTGGCTGGCAACGGTTACGACAACCACTACAACAATCCTGCTGGAGATGCCATAATAACAGACTACAACTCGTCGGAAACTATCGTCATAAATGGTGATAAAGAGTTAAAGTTCGTGGCTAAATCTGTTGCAAATGTTGGAACCTCAGATCCTGATCTGATAATATATGCGGGCAATTTGTCTCAAGTTATTATTCAAGACTTTGGAAGTAGCAATAACCTAAATTTATTTAATACAGACTACGCAGGGGAGAACGATCTTGGTGGTGTCTTTTTAGTGTAGATAAACCTCTTCCTCCCTGCATACGTGCAGAGTTATACTCAGTTTATTTGCAAGGAGGAAGATTCCCATGTGAGGCGAAAAGTCAGTCCCGATAGCCTATCCTCTTTTTAAGAAAACCTGATTAGCAGATTCTTTATTCTAAAAAATCTGCTAATCAGGTTTAGCCGTTTGCAAAAATCGGTCAAGATTATGTCTAAGTAGGTGGCTGGGAAAATTTACAAGTATGTCATTGCGATTGAAACGGAGTGTAACAAAGCGATCGCAAGAAATTTGACGATTTTACCTTTTGTTATCTACTTATTTGAGAATTCTGGCGTGGAGAGAATGCGGCTTTCACTAATCCTATCAAATGCAGGTGTAGACCAGCGATCGACTACTTTTCCTAGAATTGACATTTCTTGAACTAAGCGGTCAAATTTATCAGGGGTGAGAGATTGAGGACCATCGGATAAAGCTTTAGCTGGGTTGGGGTGAACTTCAATCATCAAGGCATCTGTACCAGCTGCGATCGCAGCCATTGCCATAGATGGAACATATTCAGACCTACCAGTACCGTGGCTAGGATCAATCATAATCGGTAAATGGGTAAGCGATCGCAACACCGGAAGCACCGATAAATCTAAAGTATTCCGGGCATATTTGCCATCAAAGGTTCTGATTCCCCGCTCACAAAGAATCACATTGGGATTTCCAGATGCCAAAATATATTCTGCTGCCATCAGCCACTCGTCAATTGTGGCAGACATCCCCCGCTTGAGTAGGACGGGTTTATCTTGAGCGCCTACCTTTTTGAGCAACGAGAAGTTGTGCATATTTCGCGCTCCGATTTGGATGATGTCAGCTATTCTCGCCACTGCTGATAAATCAGCAGCATCCATGAGTTCTGTGACGATACCCAAACCAGTAGCTTCGCGTGCTGCTGCTAATAAATCTAAAGCGCTTTCACCATAACCTTGAAACGCATAAGGTGAGGTGCGGGGTTTGTAAGCTCCGCCACGCAGAAACTGCGCTCCTGCTGCCTTCACCCGTTTTGCCGTTTCGACAATCATCGCTTCATTTTCAACGGAACAAGGCCCAGCTACCACTACGATGGGATGAAGTTCGCCGAAATAGACATCACCGTTAGGTGTAGGTACAACAACCTCGCTGGCTTCTCCATGTCGAAATTCTCGACTTACGCGCTTGAAAGGTTGTTGCACTCGTAATACTTGCTCAATCCAAGGGCTGAATTCTTGAACCTGTAATTTATCGATGCTAATGGTATCACCAATTAGCCCCAGCACAACTTTATGAGTGCCAACGCTTTTTTCTACCGTGACTCCCCAAGTTTCACTCAGTTCTTGGCTAATCCGAGTAATTTCTTCAACAGGCGTACCTGTTTTAAGTATGATAATCATCTATTTTTCCTTCCGTATAGTTTTTGGGTGTTATACAGTTTGTTCGTAGGGGCACAGCATTGCTGTGCCCTTACCTTGGTCATTCGTGCAAAAATTCAGCAAGTTGTTCTAGTTTTGTCCAAGCAGCACCGCTTTGCAGAATTTCCTTGGCAAGGGCAATCCCTTTAACACAACCTGCTAAAACATCAGTTTCCCCATGAATGGCTTCACCAACTTGGAGGGCTAAGGCTGTATTTAAAGCGACTACATCCTGCTGCGCTTGAGTGCCTCTACCTTGGAGAACTGCTTTCAATATTTCGGCATTTTCTTGGACATCTCCACCATGCAACGCCGCAGTTGGTGCAAAACTTAAACCAAGTTCTTGAGGATTGAGCGTTAGAGAACGCACTTTTTTATCTTGAAGTACAGCTAAGTCGGTGACATCTGCCAAACCAGCTTCATCTAAACGTTCCCGTCCGTGGACTGCGATCGCTTGCTGACATCCCAGTTGTGATAAAGCTTGAACAATCTCCTCTAATAAAAGCGGATCGTTGACACCAATAATTTGCCCTGTTGGACGCATGGGATTTACTAGCGGGCCGAGCAAGTTAAAAACAGTCCGCACTTTCAAAGTTTTTCGCAAAGTAGCGATCGCTTTAAGTGCAGGATGCCAACCTGGAGCAAACAAAAAGGTGATTCCAACCTCACTCACTGCGGCTTGCACTTTTTCTGGAGTAGCGTTGAGATTTATACCCAAAGCTTCCAGCACATCAGCCGAACCAGTCTTGCTAGATGCCGAACGATTACCATGTTTGGCAACTTTTACCCCGGCGGCGGCGGCAACAAAGGCCACAGCAGTAGAAATATTAAAGGTTGAAGCGCCATCTCCACCAGTTCCACAGGTGTCAATTAGGGGAGACGCGATTAATCGCGTCTGTACAAGGGGTGGGGATTGGGATTGTAAGACGCTGGCCATCCCTACTAATTCTTGGGCGGATACGCCTTTAGCTTGGATTGCGGCTAAAATCGCTCCTGATAGGACATCAGGAATGGCATCTGTGAGCCAACCTTGCATCAAATCCGCAGCTTGGGGAACCGTCAACGATTGCCGATTCAACAACTGTTGTAATAAACCTGGCCAGTTGTATAATTCAGAAGTGACAGGGATGTTGTCAAGTGGGGTTTTAGTTACAGCTATCATATTTGTCATTAGTCATTGGTCATTAGTCATTGGATCATTAGTCATTCACGAAGGACAAAGGACAAATGACTAATGACAAGAAGAGGAAATTAAGGAATTAAGACTTTGGCGACGGTTTGCACATCCTTGTCACCTCTGCCGGAACAATTGATGACGATGCGGGGGTTGCCTTCTAACTGAGGACAAAGGGTTTCGAGATATGCGATCGCATGAGCAGTTTCTAAGGCTGGGATAATTCCTTCTAGTTGCGACAGCCTTTGAAATGCATCTAATGCTTGTTTATCGGTAACACTGTAATATTCAGCGCGACCAAGATCCTTTAAATAACTATGCTCAGGGCCAACGCCGGGATAATCTAATCCGGCACTAATTGAATGAGCTTCGATTATTTGACCATCATCATCTTGCAGTAAATAGCTCATTGCACCGTGCAATACACCTATTTTCCCTTTTGTCAAGGTAGCAGCGTGTTTTTCTGTATCTACACCTTCACCCGCCGCTTCGACTCCGATTAGGCGCACCGAAGGTTCATGCATAAACTCATGGAATAAGCCGATCGCATTGGAACCTCCACCCACGCAAGCCAGTAGAATATCTGGTAATCCTCCCCATTTCTCCTGAGCTTGAGTGCGAGTTTCTACACCAATTATCGCGTGGAAGTCACGGACAATCATTGGGTAGGGATGAGGCCCAGCAACAGAACCCAGAATGTAATGGGTTGTTTCTACGTTTGTCACCCAATCCCGAATTGCTTCAGAAGTTGCATCCTTGAGAGTTCCTGTACCTGCCTCCACTGGACGAACTTCTGCCCCCATTAATTTCATGCGGAACACGTTCAGCGCTTGGCGTTCCATATCCTGGACGCCCATGTAAATTACACATTTCAAACCAAACCGCGCACATACAGTTGCAGTCGCTACGCCGTGTTGTCCTGCACCTGTCTCTGCAATCACTCGTTGCTTACCCATGCGTTTAGCGAGTAACACTTGAGCTAAAGCATTATTAATTTTATGAGCGCCTGTATGATTTAAATCCTCACGCTTTAAATAAATTTGCGGTCCCGTTCCATCTGGTCTAGCGTAGTTTGTTGTCAGGCGTTCCGCAAAATATAATGGGCTGGGCCGTCCTACATAATCTCGCAGTAAGTTTTGCAGTTCTGCTTGGAAACTCGGCTCGTTGCGATATTGGTGAAATGCTGCTTCTAATTCACTTAATGCAGGCATTAAGGTTTCGGGGACGTATTTACCGCCGAATTTTCCAAACCTGCCCAATGAATCTGGTTGTTGAGTTGCAGTCTTGATATCTTGTAGACTTACCATTGGTTAAAATCCTTTTATGTTTAAGTATTTTTTACTTTCGTTCTAATTTTTTAGAACTTATGCCACAGCTAAAATCTTCTTTGTGTTTTCCTTTCGCGGGTTTCGTAGCTATAGCCCAGTTTTCTGTGATTCAAAACGTCTATAGGGCGCACCAAATCGCTAGAGTCAAAATTTGGTAATAGGGATAATAAATCTCCTAACGGCGTAGCTTTGGGGGTAGACATCCCGCCATCCCAAGGCCACATTAGGTCTTTAAGATTGTGTCCGTAAGGTTGACCTTTGGCAGGATAAAAATTGCTACCTTGATGACCGTTCTCTTGCCATTGGATCCAGAGGCGGTCTGCGTTCGCATGATTCAACCAAAATACTGGGTCATAAGGCGAACTTGGTATATTGCTCATGGTACCCAAGCCTTTAAACTTTACGGGTCTTGTGCTCGCATCTATCTGCGCCCCACCAACTAAACCATGAATGTAGTTGTGTAGGAATCCTCCTGGGGTGACTTTACCCTGCTCATCTACAGAAATAAATCCTTCTAAAGCAGGGCGAAATAGAGAATAGTTATTAAGAGCCAGGGCACGCTCAATATCTTTTTTGGGCACAGGGTAATCGCTGGCAGGAGGTAGCCGTAGAAAGCGGACAAGTGATGTACCTAATGAGGTTCCGGTATCTGCGTCGATGTTTAATGCTGGATTCATAACCCAGCCATTTGCAGCAGCAAAAGCCCCAGGCACAGGCCCGCCTGTAAAGTTTCCTTGATTTGGAATTTTGATGGTTACTCCTTGACCGTTAGAACCAAGAAAGTCATCGTTAAAAATTACATCAAGTGCTTTGGGGTCTGTCCAATCCCAGTATGGGAGAGTAACATTTGGGTCTACTGCTTGGAGTGCTTGTTCAAATCTGCGGATATATTCTCGATGCCAAGGGAAAAATGCGGCATTTTCATGAGCAAGTTCTTGAACGGAACCATTGGAATGTCCTTTATGGTTATGAATCAAGCGTGTTGCCCCTATATGTATGGCAACGAATTGGTCGTAAATACTGAGCTTGCTACCTGCGGGAATTGTAGTTTTTAAGGTTTTGATAGCCTTAACGAAGGCTGTTTTCTCTGCTGATGTCAGGTCAGTTACGTTCTTTCTTACAGTTAAATGAGCGTATTGTCCTACAACATTGTGATTCCAATCGTATTTGTATTGTCGCTGGTGAATGCGATCATTTGCGAAGACTGTAATAGCACAGGCGCTAACTAGAAGTACGCTATAAATTAATATTTTGACAGATTTCAGCAGGGATTTCATTATCTTAATGGAAGCAGAGGGGCAGGGGGCAGAGGGGCGCTAGGTATATACACAAGTCTGAAATAGTTCACTCACCTGGTTTTACCCCACCCTAAC
>JADEXV010000313.1 GCA_015206945.1 Nostocales cyanobacterium LEGE 12452
CCGTAAGCATCGCTTCGATGAAACTGCATCAAAGACAATTGCCTGAGCCATCCCAACACTAATAAAAATAGCTTTTAAAGCTGTAGTCCTTATTCTACATAGCTTAGAGCTTTTCTTAGTGCCATTCGATTCAGACCCTAATGTTCAGAATTCACTTGCCATGTAATCACAATGATTTCTGCAAACAGTAAGACAACTATTAGCCGCGAAAACGCTTGTAAAATGGCTTCCATTGCCCAGTTCTGACTCTGAACTTCCCAGAGCATCCAAACAATATTGAATCCAATCACCAACCAGGGTAGAATTACCGCTGAATTCCGCCTGCGATAGAAGCGAATCGCTGTCTCACGCCAAAATGGAAAGGTACTGAGAATACAAGCGATGTAGGACGCTCCTGCACTAATGAACAAGCTTGTTTGAAGACCCGAAGGCAGGTTTGGGTATCCAAGCGCGATCGCACTCAGGCAAACTCCCAGCGCGAGGTACAGGAAAGTAAACAAGGTAAATCGTTTCATTATTTCTTCTCCGGTGAAGCTTATTCTCTGTACCACACACGCACACATTGAAAGCAATTGGCTGTAACGCCCTGGCTGATCATCACTGGGTAGACCCCATTACTGACTGTCACGCCGTAGACACCATCACTTGTGCTTTTCAAGCTATCTGGTAAAACAACGGTTTCAACATTGATCACCTGTATCGTTGTATTTTCAATCCACTGATTGACCTCACTCACAACCTCAGAGAAGGATTCATAATCGGAAGCTCCGCCGAAGGGTCCCCGTTCAGTAATCCGAGGCGCAAAATCTTTGCACTGAATCATTTGATTTACCACCTTAAAACTGTAGAGTTGAGCATCAATTCAAGTAGTGGGCATCGCCCACCATTTTTAAAACCTTTCTTTTTAAAACCTTTCTTTTTAAAACCTTTCACGGTAAACCTTTGTGGGCAGTGCTAGCCCTACGATATCTATTCCAAAACTTAAGCCAACCTTGCCAGTAAACCGCTAAGAACAGAGGCAAAAGCATGAAAGCTGATATGGGCTAACATTGCAGCTTCTAGCGAATATTGCCAAAAGAGCCAGCCAAACGCAATCCCCACAATCCCATTCAGTAACAACGCCCGAATAATCACAACTGGAGTGAGGGGAACGATCGCGGCAGTCGCTGGCAGGTGTAGTAGTCCAAATACTAACGCGGCTAGAGCGATCGCACCCTGGTAAATCCCTTGACTTGGCAACGTAACGCCTTGTTTTAGCCCTTTCCACGCGATCCAAACAAGCAGCGACATTAAACCCCAGCGCATCAAAATTTCCTCAGTGATGCCGCCATAGAACATTGCTGTGAGCAAATTCAACCAACTTGGCTCTGTATTATTGGCTGCCCGTAGCGCTTCAGGTAGGACAGGTTGCATCAACTGATCGAGCAACAAGAGAACGATCGCCGCCGCTGCACCCACACCCAAGCTCCACTTCATCTCAACGGCAAAAGATGGAGACTTAGCGGTGTGAAACACCCAATGATCAATCAAATGGGAGCTTAATCCAACACGATAGGCACAACCAATTCCGACCAGAATGCTGATTGCCAGTAGAATTGAATACTGTAGTCCTTGCAGAAGCATTAAAATCCACAATGGCGGCACTTTTTCCAGCATTTCTGGAGACAGTTTCGCTAACTGTTGCTCGACTAAAGGAATAGACGCGATCGTGTACATCACAATTCCCACACTGCCCAATACAAATAAAATCCCGAATTGTTTCAGAATTGCCATTGGTTTAACCTCCAGATGATCCGTCCTATCAGCCCATGCCAGCAGCTACCATCACCGGAATTGTGGGCAAGTTGAAAACGACGTGAACAATGACAGCAGTCCAGACCGAGCCGCTGCGGCGGAAGACCTCGGCAGTGGCGAGACCCGCGACTACGGCTGCGGGAAAGACGATGTTGATGCCATGACAAAGGGCAAAGATCACGGTGCTACCCACGACCCCGATGAACGAACCGTAGCGCAGCAGCGCGTTAGCGACGACACCCCGAAAGAACAACTCCTCGCCAAGAGGCGTGACGATACCGAGGAACAACGTGGCTAAAACCAGGGATAGTACTCCGCCGCTACCGCCCTCTGCGTACACACCCTGAACATTGTTGGTGTTCCCGGTGATCTGAATCCAGCCCAGAACTGCCAATCCCTTGAGTACAAAGGCAACCAGTCCGACTCCGATCGCAATAAGCAACCAGCGCTTAGAGACCGGACGCACACCGAAGGCGTTCAGGGAACGAATCCGCAGCCGCACAGCTACCGCGAACGCGGTTAGCGTAGCGACACCCGTCCACGAAGTCAAGATCAGTCCGTAGACCACGGGGTCAAGACCGAGCCGCTTGAGCTGCGAAACACCGGCGAACCCGACGATCGCCAAGACGACAAGACCCACAATGATCTCAAGCCAGCCTGGACGGGAAACCTTAAGCTGAACCGAGGACGCGGCGGGGAGATGTCCAGGCTGCTGCGAGTAGTTAGAAGGCACTTTAGACATGATAATCAACTCCTTTGATCCATTTGCTGATGGTTCTACAAACTGACGAGATCACCGACGACCCTTCTGATGGCTCTGGAAAAAGGGTTCGGATGCCTCGTCGCGTTTGAACACCTTGTAGGCGATCGCTAGGAACATGGGTATTGCAACCAGCACGTTCCCGCGAGGAAGCACGGAAAACCCGCCATGATCACCAGGAAGCTGCCCACAGAACCGAGCGTGGAGTAATCCGCTTGCCTGAACGCTGCAAACCCCTCCTGTCCGCCGATGGCGATCGCCACGAGTAAGCTGGCAACGGTGCCGACAACCAGCCACGCAAAGAGGATGATTACCAGCCCCAGAAGATACCGCCACCAGCGGTGACTACCTCGCCGAGCAGCCTCCACATAAGTTGCGTTTTTCATGAGAATACATCCTGACTTTTGCAGATGATTTACGCCGCGCTGCTGGTTTCATCCTTGACCTCGGTTTTGATGACAAAAGCTCTTAATTCGACAATCTTGCCGCCATGAAAGCGCCAGATGTCGCAGTACGAGTAATCAGCCGCCTTCCCGTCTTCGTCCTTCATGGTGATGTCGCCGAGTGCCGTTACGAAATCACCCTCAGCGATTAAGTTAGCGACCCTAAACTTTGGCGGCTCTATGTATGTCATTACCATCCATTGGCGAACGGCTTCTTTTCCTTTAAGGGTCTTGTCACCTACAAATGTCCATTCCATGTCGTCGGCGCAGAACGACAAGAATCCTTCATTGTTGCCTTGGGCGATCGCCGCGTTTGCCTCTTCTAAGATGGCTTTATTTTTGTCTGACATTTGAATTTCTCCTTTATTCAAGTTGTCTTTGTTTTAGCCAACTTGGAGTTTAGTAAGTTCCAACACTCAACTTTGAGTATGCTCCAGCGCAACTCGATCCCAATGTCCTAAATTTGCTGCTGCTTCATAAGTGCTTTGGAAAAAAGCAAGGAGCATTGCATCTGGATCGTCAGTTTGTCTCACGGCTTCATAGGGTAGGATAAACTCTTGCATCTCTGAGCTGTAAAAAGCTTCTGTGGGTTGGATCGGGTAATCATAGAACCTTTCCGGCGTAGGGTAAGCATAAGCGTAAAAAACAGGCTCCACAATTGACCCACCCCCTGGCCAAAAACCACAGCTACTGACTTCGTGTGAATAGGCTTCTCGTGTGACCCAATCTGCCATATTCGGAACTCCCCCTGGGTGTTCTGGCGCACGACGACCAGAGAAACGAGTCACAGCAAGATCAAAGCTGCCCCAAAAAAAATGTACAGGGCTGGATTTACCAATAAACTGGGAACGGAATAAGGTCATGACCCGATCGACTTGCACAAGAATTCGCCAGAACCGTTGTGCATATTCCGGATCATAAGCTGCGTGTTGATAGTCCTGATCGAACGGGATTGGTTCTGACACTTCTTGCGGCATTGTCCAGATTTGAACTTCGATGCCGATGTCGCTCAATGTAGTTAGCACCATTTGGTAAAAATCTGCCACAGAGCGAGGAGCCAGTGCAATTCTTTTAGTAATGCCGTCGCTAGTGTCGATCTGTAGTTGATGGTCGAGAAAATCAAAGCTAATTTGAAAGTTACGAGTTCCGCAAGGGATTGAAGCGGTTGTTAGTCCACGCGGTGTAACATAAAGAGTAGATTGCCACCAGTGATTGAGTTTAGGTACCAGTGCCAACCGGATTTTACCGATGATTTGCGTCCATAGATGGAGAGTTGCATAGGTATCCTGCCAAGCTGCTAAGGGCAAACTGGGCCAAACTATGTCAATGGGAGTACTTTGATTAGAAACAGCCATGAAAATCACCCACATGAGGAGAACATGTTGAAGAAATGAGAAGGAAATCTAGATGAAATCAGAATCGCTATCAATAGTCTTTTCCCTGTTCATCTGCAAAACACCATAACCACTGCTCCCCCAATTCAGCCGAACTAACCACTGCATGACTGGTTGCTTCATAATGACGGCGAGCATGTTGATGCTTAGAAGAATCGCAGCACAGCATTTTGCCACAGGTTTGGCAAATCCGGAGGTGTACCCAGCGGCTATTTATTTTAATGCACTCTTCACAACGAAATACGGGATAAGCTGCTTTAGAAATCAGGTTTTCCACAGTTAGATTGTTGAGATGTTCGCAGGTCATAGTTTTTTGGTATCCCTGGTAGAAGACAACGGTGAACAGTTTGTCAAATTCTGATCGGTTAGCGCCCTTGTTTCGGGGATAAGCGATTGTCTGTTGTTCATCTCAACCATCAGCTAGTCGCGCCCTGCCGCAATTATCTTTTCTGCCAAGCCGACCGGGTTGGAAAACATCACCTCATGACTACCGGACATTTGCACGAACCGAAATAGTCCCAAGCGGCTAGACATTCTGGGATGCCAACCCCAATCGCCTTGAGGAAGGACGTTGTCTTCGATACAGTAGAGGTAGCTTTTGGGGATGGGCAGCGAGTAAAACTGCTTCAGGTCTAACTTGTCAAGCCACGGTTGATACGGTTCAGGCGATAATTGTGCGTAACTCGATCGAGCCAGTTCGAGGTCAGCGTCGTTGATAAACGCTTCTCGCCAAATCTCAAAAGGTAGCATCACCGTATGATCGCCCGATTGTCTCGCTAGCTGATCGGATAACGCTTGAGAGTGCGGTGGGGTGTTATCGTTGAGGCTTTCACCATCATTGAGGACAAAGGCATTGAAGAAGATGAGTCGTCGAATGCGTTGCTTTTGGCCGGCGAAGCCATCGCTGATTGCTTCAGCAACTTTGGCAATAATTGTCCCACCGAAACTATGTCCGACTAGAACGATATCGTTTAAGTCTTTACTCACAATGTAATCGACGATCGATTGCGTGCATTGAGCATGGTTGACGTTTTTGTTCACGCCTTTGCCATGTCCAGCGATCGTGGGCGCAAAAGCATGATGTCCCTTTGCTTCTAGTTGATCAATGACTGCCTGCCAAGCAGAACCATCATGCCAGGAGCCATGAACTAAGACAAAAGTTGACATAGAATCCCTCCTTGTAGATGTGATCTGAAAATCAAGCTCGTCTGTTCTCTCTTGTTCTCTCTTGAAATGGGTCAGTTCGCTGTGTATCCGCCATCGATCACTAAGGATTGTCCAGTGATGTAGCCGGATGCGTTTATGCCTCGTCTATAGCGCAGTTGCAGCACAATCGATGAGCTTGGCAACAGCATCTGCATGGGCAACCATCACAACATGGGACGCGCCATTCACTACAGCAGTACTCATGATGGCTCCTAGAGAGTTTCAATGAACATTGACTGAAAACGATAGCTGGGTTTCTTAAGATCGTGATCAATCATCCCTAGCAGTGAGATTTGCATGAATCAGACTGGTGCATAAATCGTTTCGTCTTCTTTGCGCCAAGCTGGATCAACTAGACAAACGAAAACAAGGGGTTCGTCGCCGTAGTTGTGAAGGAACTGGATGGCATTTGGAGGAATGTAAACCGCATCGCCTGGTTCAATGCGACGAACTTCGCTATCGATCGACATTTCGCCAACACCGCTAATGATGTAATAAACCTCAGAAGTCTTTAGAGAATGGGGAATCGAAGTTTCGCCAACAGGCAAGATCGCATGCGCCAAACTGTAACGCAAGTTGATATCTTGTTTGTCAGGATGAAGCAATTCGCACAGAACAGTTCCATCTCCAGCGATAATTTCTTCACAGTCGTTTAGTTTTTGGATCAGCATAAGTTTAGGCTTGCAATTACACAATCGGAGCAAGTTCAAAATCTGTAAATTTTGGAGGAGAAATTTGCCTGTTCCACGCGCCGTTGAATTACGTACTGATGGGGGGAAATCCCCATCGTTCGCTTAAACAAACTTGCACAGTAAGTCGGGCTGATGTTAACTACACTTGCCAGTTCGGCTAAGGATAAATCACAATTCAGATGAGCATGAATGTAATCGATCGCCTGCTGCAATTAGCTGTAAGTTAAGCTTCTATTCTCAGGCATGATAATTTGTACGACCTCAGAATAGTGGCGCAACAGATGAATCAATAACGCTTGAGACAGAGACAGCATTTTGAAAAAGACAAAATGCTACCTCCTATTTTACTTATTGCTTCCGTAGAGAAAACCTCAAGTATTAATGTCCACCTGAGTTCACTGGAGGGGTTGTTGCAAGGAGCTGAAGTTCCCAGGCAAGGGCCACCGCACTAGCACCGCCATGCTCAAGAATAATATCTGATACACCCGCAGATGTTTCTGTGCGTGCCCAGTCACGCTGCCATTCAGCAAGTACAGCCATCCAGTTGATTGGAATTGCGCCAGCCTGAACCATACGGCGAACAGCCATGTCATGAGCTTCCGCAGTAACACCACCCGAAGCATCGGTAACGATAAATACTTCATAACCTTCACCAAGCGCCTGGATTGCTGGCATTGCGAGACAGATTTCGGTCCAAAGCGCAGCAAGTATAAGTTGCTTGCGGCCACTTTTCTTCACTACATCTGTAACGTTTGGATCTTCCCAGGTATTGATGAAAGTGCGGTTGATCGGTTTTTGATCAGGAAAAACATCCTGTAGTCCCTTAATGATGTAACCCCCTCTCTCTTCAATGACTGTGGTCAAAATTGTTGGTACATTGAACACCTTTGCCGATTTGGCAAGACCAATAACATTGTTAATGATCATCGTAGGTTCATGGCTGTTCAAGTTGGCAAACTGATAAGGCTGGTGGTCAATCAGTACCAGGATGCTATCTTCTGGACGAAGCAGTCCTTCTAAGCCGATTTTTGGATTTTTAGACATCGCTATAAGTCTCCATTCAATGTTTACTTTTCAGACACGCCCTAGTAGTTCGCCAAGTGAACTTGGCGGGGTAAAGGGAAAAGGGAAAGGGGGAAAGGTTTTAAATTCTTTACCCCTTACCC
>JADEXV010000314.1 GCA_015206945.1 Nostocales cyanobacterium LEGE 12452
GTAATAGTAAGTTTTCCCCTCTGCCCCTCTGCCCCTCTGCCTCTTGCCCATGTCCTCAAAAATTAGAAGCGATCGCACTTAAATCTGGCTCGATGAGTGAGTTTAGCAATGTCCATAACTGCAAATCAGTAAAGTCTGGAATTGCCATAAATGCACCGACTGACTGCAAAATTTGCGGATCGTGGGTGGAGGCGATGCCAATGGTGCGAATATCTGCGCCCACTGCTGAACGAATACCAGAGGGAGAGTCTTCTAAAGCGATCGCTTCTTCTGCTGTAATCCCCAATTTATTCAGGGCAACTTGGTAGGGTACAGGATCGGGTTTACCTGCAATACAATCATCCGCTAAAACAATTGTATGGAAAGCTTCTTTTATCCCCAAAACTTCTAGCATAAATTCTGCATTTAATCTAGGAGCATTAGTTACTAAGGCACGTTTTAATTGATGTGTTTCTGTCCATGCTAGTAGTTCAGAAAATCCACTTAGCGGTTTGAGATGTGGGGCGAGTTCGCGGAACAGCGCCTCTTTTTCGTCTGCAAATTTTTGCCCTTCTGCTACTGATAATTGTGGCAGAATATCTTTAACAATTTCTGGATTCAGCCGCCCACTAATTCGGGATTTATAAAATGTTTCGTCTATTTCTATACTGTAATTTAACAGCATTTCCCGCCAAGCTCGGTAGTGTATGGGGTCAGTGTTGACAATAGTGCCGTCTAGGTCAAAGAGAATTGCAGCCAGCATGATTTTTGGGTAAAATGTAAATAATTGTTAACTTAATTTAAATAGTTTACATTGTTTTTTGTCTTTGGTGATTGTTCCTGCGTTAATACGGGGATTGGGGACTGGAGAATAAAATTTCAGGAGTCAGAAATTAATCTGCTAAATCCTAAAATCTATACTGGATAGGGCATATAAGGGCAGAAAGGTAAAACCTCTCAAAAAACTGCCGTATAATTGATAACCTTCTATGTAAGCAAATGGTAGCCGCCACAAACTTTTTTCGCGTTGACGATTTACTAGTGCAGATTTACAACTCTGAAGTCGAAATGGCTGAGGATGTTGCCGAAATCGTGCAAAAGTATTTACAGCAAGTTCTTAATCTTCAAGAGACAGCTGCTGTATTGTTAGCTACAGGTAACTCCCAACTCAAATTTCTTGATGCTTTGATTGCATTGGGTGGTGTAGATTGGTCACGGATTATTCTGTTCCATCTAGATGAATATTTGGGGATTACTGCCGATCATTCTGCTAGTTTTCGGCGTTATATGCGAGAACGTGTAGAAAAACGGGTTAATCCTAAGAAATTTCACTATATAGAAGGTGATACATTACAACCAGTAGCAGAGTGCGATCGCTACACCAAATTATTGCAAGCACAACCGATTGACTTATGCTGTCTTGGTGTTGGCGAAAATGGACATTTAGCTTTTAACGATCCAGCTGTAGCAAATTTTCATGATCCTTACAGCGTAAAACTGGTAAAACTGGATAACGTGAATCGTCAGCAACAAGTAAATACGGGTCACTTTCCGAATTTAGAAACTGTGCCACAGTATGCTTTTACTGTCACCATCCCAACAATTAGTTCAGCTAAAAAAATTATCTGTCTTGCTCCAGAAAAACGTAAAGCGAATGTGGTAAAAGAAATGCTGCAAGCTTCTATCAATACAGACTGTCCGGCTTCTATTCTCCGTCAAAAACCCCAAGCAACGTTGTTTTTAGATGTTAATTCTGCTAGCGTACTAGAATTAACTTAAACTTATTTATACCTAAATATTCCAAACTAATTGTTACAGCAATCGCTGTAATTGCATTAGGCATTTTATGTCTACAGTCACGCTATAACTATCAAGCGATCGTCTTTATACCAACTCGGAAATTTTGATACGATACACTCTTTTCTAACAAACTAATGTTTATACAAGTCATAAACTTCTCAAAATAATTAACTCAAAATTTTCTAAATACGCCAGCCATCAAAATTTAGCTTTATATTAAGCGACTGGCGAATCTAGCAAGCTGTGAAAGAAAGGTATAAATAACTTAATAGATACCTTTAAGCATCCTCAAAAGCTCAAAAGTGCTAAATTCCAGCACCTGATTTTGCTTCAGCACCCATTGGCGAAACATAATCGCGGAAAAGAGTAATCTGCTGTTCAAAGTCTAATCCTTGAATTTTGCCAAACAAAGCTTTAGCTTCGGAAGGAAGTTGATAATCATCAGGTACAGGAATGATAGTACCATTATCCATCCCTTGAGATAATCGATACCAAAACAGGAGTTTTGTAGTATCACCCAAAGAGCCATACTCACGAGAAATCTGGGTATCCACTTTATTAATCAAATCACGCTGAACTTGTAATTGTTGTTCGTGAGATAATTCCTTAACTTGATTAAATAAACCTTCAGCTATTTCTGGAGAAACAGTACTTGCTCCAGGAGCGGCTGGAGTAATTGAACCCCCCATTTCTTTATAGATAAACCAAAACAAAGCAAGTTGTTGATCTACATTTAACTGTTGCCAAGCTTGAACGTGTTCGCGAATAGTTGGATCGTTAGTTTGTGTGTATGTCATGATTAGCTTCAATCGCAATTTTTTATTCTTAAGCAATGTTATCAAATGTACATTTTAAGTTTTACCCTACTGAAGACAGATGTCTGAAAATCATAAAGAAGATCGTTCAAAGCCAAAATAATGCTTGGCAAGTGCCAAATGAAAGAGTTAGCAATTAGAAGTCTGTTGCCTAATTGAAAGATTGTTAGAAGGTATTTCCCTGGATAGATGTTAGCTTAATTATAATAGTAGGCAAAAAAGCACTGCCTCACTGCTACTGAAAGCCTCAAGGTTTATCGATAAACACTGCTTCACCATTAAATTAGCGATTAAAGGATTATCGCTCGGTGGGCGATGTCTACGACGGGCTGCGCCTACGCAGTTTTGATCGCTGCAAAGATGTATTGCCTTCTCACATATCTCCCTTATATTCTTCTAACAATTGTGGAATGTGATCGTACCCATCCACACCAATAACTGCAATAATTTTTGGGCGATGTTGCTGTAAAAACTTTTGGAAAGCTTCTGCACCGATTTGCCCTTGTAAAATTGTCAGCAACCCTGCTGCTTGACGCCACTCATTAGAAGCTATTTGCTCTAAAAGGTACATTCCTAAGCAGCCTGTATAAACAGTTTTTTCGGAATTTTGCAGATGATAATAAGCTTCTGCTAAATAAGCTAAGTTCCGTCCTTGGAGATACAAATCACCGGAAACTTGCGCTGTTTTAAAACCATCTTCCAGATATTTAATTGCAGTTTGGTGTTCTCCGATTACTAGATAGGCAATTCCTAAGCTGCTGACACATAAGGCTTTACTTTGAAGATCGCCTAATTTTTCTGATAATTTTAAACCTTGTTCCAAATAATTAATTGCAGCTTCATAAGTTTCTGGTTCTAGGTTTTCTAATTCCTGAGCCTGCATGACTTCGCTGTAACCTAAATTTACCAGTGCGTTTGCTTCTCCTGTCCTATCGCCTGCTTGCCGACTTAGTATTAATGCTCGTTGACTGTAGTTAATTGCCTCAGCATAATTTTGCTGTTGCACGTAGGTGCGGCTGAGGTGATTGAGATTGGCAATTTCACAGGCGCGATCGCCTGCATTTCTGGCTATCTCTAGCGCCTGCTGATGAAAATCAATAGAGCGCTGGTATTGTCCCAAAGCACGCTGAGAATAGCCTAAAAGTGTCAAAATCCGCGCCTTTTCCTGGGTTCCCTCACCTCGCCGTAGCGGTTCATCCAAATAATCTAGGGCATCGCGTAAATAAGTACCAGTGAAAGAGGCAAAAATCCCGCCGTAAAAGGGAAAATACGGACGCTGGGCAAAGGTTCGTAAAATCTGGAGCATGATTTGAGAACAGGCATCGCTGTATATTGTCCCAATGCTCCTAAAACCACTTGCTAACTGACTCCAAATCACTGCAAAGGTCAAAAAAGTGGAAATGGACAACTTTGGCCCCGCTTTCACATCGTAAGCTTGTTGGTCAAACCAGTTAATTAGTCCTCGTTGCAAGAACTGTAAAATCAATGCCATTTCCACCCAATCTCTGAGAGCGATCCCCCGTTGTCGCTCGGCAAACTCAATTGCGGATTCTTCCCTAGCTAAGGTGCGAAGTAGTGTTTTGGGTAACTCACTATTGAGTTGTTTCGCCCAACTTGCCCAAGGACCACTTTCTCCGGGTACGCCGCCAAATCCCAAAGATTCTTTTTGCTCGTACATCCAACTGAGCAAGTTGTCTTGCAATCGCTGCCAAGAAGCTAAACCACGGGTAATCCCTTCAGAAAATTGTTGTAAATCAGAATCTGCCTGAGCAAATTGCTGCAATGCCTTGGATAACTGCTGTAACTGTTGTAAATTTAGCGGATACTTTTGATTGGGGTCAGTAACCCGGATAAATGCCGACAGGCGCTCGGCAGCAGGGGCTGTGGTAATTTCTGTAGCCGCAAAGGCGATCGCTTCTGTGGCTTTATTTTGCTCTTGCCAGCGTTGCCATTGACTTTGAATCGTCTTAATGGCTCTCAAACTGCGAGTCGCTTTGGCTTTCTTGAGTTCGTCTTTTTCGCTATCTACTTGGCTTTGGAGGGAATTCAGGCGATCGCTCAAAGCTAGCTCAAAAACTTCCCCTGTACCGGAAGTAATCCCTTTAAGCAGCATTTGGTACACCTGTTCTACAGAGCTAATTTTGCCCTTGAGGGTGGTTTCGACAATTTCATCGATTAAGGCAAGATAGCGATCGCTTAATGGCAGAGAGTCTGGCACTTTGGCTACTAGGAGAATGTCACATCAATTCTAATTCTAGTCTTGACAGCAGAGATAGGGGAAACAATTGGCCACTTTTGAACAGTCATGCTCATAACAAATGCAAAACTTTTTCAAAATTTATTTAGCGATTTGTTATCATTCCTTGAGTGATTCGCTGTTTAACTACACGATAAAAAAATAATGGAATGCCTACAATATAACGGTCTGCTAGACGAGTAGGTTCAGTAATTAAGCGTGTTAACCACTCTAGACCATTATCAGTCAGCCAACGCGGCCCGCGATATATAGAGTCAGTATAAAAATCTAAACAAGCACCTAAAGGTAAAAATACAGTAGTTTCAATTTTATTGAAGTTATCTAAAATCCAGCGTTCCTGTAATGGCATACCAAAACCAATATATAAAATATCTGGTTGGAATTTATTAATTTTTTTTATTACCAAATCATTCTCTTTTCCTGATTTATCAAAATAACCATGATGTCCCTGTACGCGTAAATTAGGCGCAATTGATCCTAACTTAGTAATTGCCTTATCTACTACGCCAGGTTTTCCAGCTAACAAAAATAAAGAAAGGTTTTCTTTCTCACATTTTAATGCTAAATCTTCTATGTAATCTGGTGCTGTCATTCGATGTGCAGATTGCATTGAATAACCGTTGAATCTAGCTCCTACCACTACACCAAATCCGTCACAAAATACTAAATCAGCCTTATTCAAAAAATCTCTATACCAAGACTTTTCATAAGCGAAATTCATTGCTCTAATATTCACATGTCCTACAACTGTCTTTTTTTGGCTTTTTGCTGCTTCTATTAAATAATCAACTAATTCTTGTACTTTAACCTTATGGAATCTTGTATCAAATAATTTCACTTCAGGAAAAGTTTTCATTTCTGCACCTACCTCACTTATTAGCCAGTATACCAAGTTTAGAATAATTACGAACGACAAAAGAATAATACCTTTATCATTTATCATTACCTTGACTTTTCCTAATATTGAATCCATACCTTTTCAACGCCTATTATCCTTATGCAGAAATAATTATGTCGTTTTCAAGATTGGTATTTAATACATAGCGTAGGTCACTTTAACCTATTTTTATCAAGATGATTCTAAATTGATAGCTGCTGTATAAATGCATCTTAAAGATGTAAGATAATTGTTTATATCTAAGTTTTTAACTCTGACTCGTGCGTTATTTCCCAAAGATATTCTCAGATTTTTGTCTGTAATTAAGGATTGCATTGCCTCTGACAATTGTTGAATATTCCCCGGATTAACTAATAAACCATTCTGGTTTTGAGTAACTATTTCCGGTATTCCTCCTACTGGGGTAGTGATAACTGCTAAACCCCAACTCATTGCCTCTAGTAGTGCCATAGGTAGACCTTCGTTGTAGGAAGGTAACACAAAGACATCAGCTTTAGTTAAAAGATCGTCGCGTTTTTCTTTATCTACCCAATCAAGAATAGTGATGTAGTCAATAAGATTTAGAGTTGGGAGCAAACTACGAGCTTGTTCTACATCTCCATCCCCTGCTATAAGTAACTTAGCTTGGCTTTGTTGAGCAACAGGTATAGAAGCAAATGCTTTAATTAAATCAAAAGCACCTTTGCGCTCGCCAATGCGCCCTAAAAATAAGAACAATATCTGTTTGGAATCTATCCGCTGTGGAATTTGTGCAGGAATTTTTACTGGGTTAGGAAGAACAATAACTTGTTCTGACTTCAAACCAAGATTCTCAATATAAAAATTTTTCCAGCTATCTGATAAAACAATGAAACGGGTACATTTACAAAACGACCAACTTAACCACTGCTTAAGCAATTGAGGTAGTTTAGAGTAAAACAAATGAAAATCAGCACTATGAGTATGAATAATTACTGATTTTTGAAATAGCCAACCAATAAGAGTAGTGATTGAATGACGAAAAGCGCTACCTCTATCTGAAACATGGATGTGAATTAGGTCAGGTCTTTGGTTTAATAAGTTCCAAAACAACTCACCTATTGCCTGCAAAAACACTAACACTTTATGGACAGTAGAACCATTCGGTAAAGTAGTAATGTGTTTAAATTGAATATCAGAGTTAGTTTCTTCAAGAATGAGCTTTTCCACAGAAACTATTCCACCTTGGCGCTCCAAGCTTTCGCCCAACATAGTAATTTTTATGGAACTCATAATTGCTATTAATATGTTTTGGGAATTGAGTACACGGCTATTTATATAAATTATTGAACGAATTTCTTCTAGTTTATATCCAAAGGTTTACTCCAAGAGCATTCTGAGAGTTAATGCTACTAACTCTCAAAATGCTTGATCGCAGATCCACAAATTTATTCAATGTACACTTTTATGATTTTACAGGATGATCTTCATAACAAAATTCTGCCATAGGGATTGTTATGAGGATATTTAAAACATTGTTGTTAATAACAGCATTTTAGCATTCTCTCACAACTCAAAGCTAAGTAACAATTTTTTGTTTAAGCTAAATCATTAGGACTTACGCATTGACAAAAAAGATGATCTATGTTTTCTAGAAAATGCCATCACCGCTAAGGTTTGCAAAAATATGCTCACGTACAACTAATGTGAACATATTTCGTTGTACTTCGTACCAATT
>JADEXV010000508.1 GCA_015206945.1 Nostocales cyanobacterium LEGE 12452
ATTCAAGTTTGGTTAGAGCAATTGGGTTTGACTGAGACAGAACAACTGTGTGAATGGATGAACCAATCACCAACTATTGACTTGCGTATCAATCCACTTCGCACTTCCATTGAGGAAGTTGAGGCGGCTTTGGAATCTGTCGGTATTTTGGTGAGACGGATTCCTCATTTACCCCAAGCTTTACGATTTATTGGTAATACTGGAGCGATTCAAAAACTACCGGGTTTTAAAGAAGGTTGGTGGACTGTACAAGATGCTAGCGCTCAATTGGTAGGTCATTTGCTCGACCCCCGACCAGGTGAGGTGGTAATTGATGCCTGTGCTGCACCAGGGGGGAAAACAACCCACATCGCTGAGTTAATGGGAGATGAGGGTAAAATTTGGGCTTGCGATCGCACTCCTTCTCGTCTTCGCAAACTCCAAGAAAATTCTCAACGGCTAAATTTACAATCTATTCAAATTTGTACTGGCGACAGTCGCCACTTCAACCAATTTAAAAACACCGCAGACCGGGTATTACTCGATGCTCCATGTTCTGGTTTGGGAACTATGCACCGTCATGCTGATGCGCGTTGGCGACAGACACCAGAATCCGTCCGAGAACTTTCGGTACTGCAACGAGAATTGTTGACACATACATCAACTTTTGTCAAAGCTGGTGGTGTATTAGTTTATGCCACCTGTACATTGCATCCAGCCGAAAATGAAGAAGTAATTTCGGCGTTTTTAGCTGATTCACCTCAGTGGCAAATTGAGTCTCCTATTGACGTTGAGTTACCTGATTCTACCGAGAGTACACCTCAAGGTTGGTTTAAACTTTGGCCCCATCGACAGGATATGGATGGTTTTTTTATGGTGCGCTTAAGAAAAACCAATAATTCCGAGTGAATACTGTTTGGGATTGTACGATTTGGTGGAGGCCTGAATCTACCAGAGGAGGCAGCAATGGTTTCCCCTTCCAATGTAAAAAACTTAGTTAAAATCCTGATTGGAGCAGCCTGGATCGATGGCAGAATCCAGCCAGAAGAACGGCAATATCTCCGCGAAATAGCTCAAGCAAAAGGTTTAGCTAACGACCCAGAAATTAAGCCTTGGCTGTACGAATTAGTTCCTGTGCAGCCAAAAGAATGCTACGACTGGGTGCGGGAGTATCTAGGCGATCGCCCCAGTCTTGAAGATTGCGAAAATCTGATTGAAGCCATCAGTGGCTTAATTTATAGCGATGGTGAAGTTGCTGTCGAAGAAGCCAGACTCCTGACGCAATTGCAGGATATGGCGAAGCCGAATGAGTCAAATCAACCAGCTCATACTGCGCTTCTCAAACAAATTCAAAAGCTTTACCGCCGTTGGGTTGAAGTCCAAAACTAACATCGAGTTATATAGTTGATCCAAGAGAAGGCGGTGAATTATTTCACTGCCTTTTTGTGTCTCTTTGTCCCCATACTCCGCGATAAAAGGGTGTGGAGTGTAGGGTGTGGGGAAACAAGCCACGCCACTTGCGGGCGAGGTTTAAAACCTAGCTTCTCTACGAGAC
>JADEXV010000315.1 GCA_015206945.1 Nostocales cyanobacterium LEGE 12452
AAAAAGAAGTTAATTCTGTCGCCTTTAGCCCTGATGGTCAGTGGATTGTCAGTGCCAGCAATGATTCGACAGTGCGCTTGTGGGATGTTGACGGCAACCCCATTGGTCAACCTTGGCGCAGGCATGAAAAAGAAGTTAATTCTGTCGCCTTTAGCCCTGATGGTCAGTGGATTGTCAGTGCCAGCAATGATTCGACATTGCGCTTGTGGGATGTTGACGGCAACCCCATTGGTCAACCTTGGCACAGACATGAAAAAGAAGTTAATTCTGTCGCCTTTAGCCCTGATGGTCAGTGGATTGTCAGTGCCAGCAATGATTCGACAGTGCGCTTGTGGGATGTTGACGGCAACCCCATTGGTCAACCTTGGCGCAGACATGAAAAAGAAGTTAATTCTGTCGCCTTTAGCCCTGATGGTCAGTGGATTGTCAGTGCCAGCAATGATTCGACAGTGCGCTTGTGGGATGTTGACGGCAACCCCATTGGTCAACCTTGGCGCAGACATGAGTATTGGGTAAATTCCGCAGCTTTTAGCCCTGATGGTAAACTGATTGCCAGTGGTAGTCTTGATGGAACAGTCCGCTTGTGGCAATGTGGCTGGCAAGAATGGTTGCAAGTTTGCTGCAACAGGTTACATTATCATCCCATCTTTCAAAATCCTGAAAATGGTAGTGATGTAGAAATTGCCCACCAAACTTGTCAAAAATATGTATGGAATCCACAATTCCCTAAACAGTTCCATAATCAAGGTGCAGCCAAGCTAAAAGAGAAAGCTTTTTCAGCAGCTTTAGAGGACTTTAAGCAAGCAGTTCAACTTAATTTCACATCGCACTGGAAAGATTGCCTTGCTTGGCAATCAGTACCCACAGAGAACCAATAACTTGGCCTACGGTTGACAACTGCAATAAAAGTTTTGAATGCATCCTGCGTCGCTTCTAAAGAGGTTGATGTCACCCCAACTGTATTGGCATTAATTTCCTCTACCTGGATCGTAGGCTCTGGCAACTTGCCTTGCAACGTTGGAATAAAAATTCATCTAAAGAATCAAATGACTGATTAGCGATCGCTTCATTGGTGACAGGCCACAATCTTTCTGCTGGTTGAAGTTCAGGTGAGTGCGAAGGCATCAAGATAATATGAATACCTTCTGGAATGAATGGCACTAAGAAAAGGGAAAATCGTTGAGGCAGCAGGGGTGCAGAGGAGCAGAGGAGAAAGAAGAAGTTTTAGGTATTGCGTTCGGATATTTAGAAATTCCCCTCTGCACCCTTGTCCCCTTGCCCCTCTGTAATCCTTACGCTGCATACTCTTCAGCTTAACTTAGTGCTATTCCTTCTGGAACTTCTAGTTCATGGCTAGTGTGCCATCCAGCTTGATCCATTGCCAAAGTAATTTGGTTGTTTTTGCCAACCTGAGAATTCCCCCCTGCATCTCTGCGGTCTTAATGATAAGTCTTTAACCGGACACGATATGACCAAGCCCCGTTGGGGCACACCCTGTTCTTGACATAACTTCATTGTCATTCCAAATCAATATCGGTGCTGCAACAAGCAAGGAAACTTCTTCTTGCAATCTAAGTTTGAAAATTAGACTTCTTAGCAATATTTGATGCAAGTAAGTAACCCTTGTCAACTCAACACTTCCTAGTGAAGATTGGTCTATGCTCAAAACAGTTCCGGGGGTAAGTAGCGAAGTTTGGATCAGCCTCAATTCCAATGGGCTTTATCGTTCAACAAGCGGTGGCTCGAAGTTTGCCAAAATAGCTAGTGTGGAGAAAGCTAATTTATTTGCTTTTGGTAAGCCACAAACAGGAAGTACGATTCCAGCACTATATTTATATGGCAAAGTCATTGGTATGGGAGAAGGAATTTTCCGTTCTTTGGATCGAGGGCAAACATGGACAAATATCTCTAATCCTCTAAATCCCATTGGCGATGTCCCGAACGTGATGGAAGCTAGCAGACAGCAATTCGGGCTAGTCTTCATTGGCACCAATGGTAAAGGAGTCTACTACGGAAAACCAAATTAATCACTCCCCTCTGCGTCTTCCAAGCCTCTGTGGTTCGCTAAATAAATTACTGGCCTCATACTCATACGCACTCAAGCAATCTTCACGAGTCGTAAATATCCCTCACTTCCATCCAACTTGAAACTGATATTTTGGATTTGTTCTTAGCTTTCTTTGCAAGCCTTCACATCAATAACAGCCGGGTTTACTGTATCAAATTAATCGCATTTCAATTACCGCAAGAAGTTATAAGTTTAAGATAACGTAGACGCTTTGGCTTGCCGCAGGCTACCGCAAAGGAAGAGAAATGAGAAGAGAAGAGTTTGATGTGGGTGAGTATGTCGATCTGATGGGGTTGTTGTTGGATTTAGAGATCGGAGATGAGTATCGTGATGGTGTGGTGGCAAATTTTGAGAGAATTAGGGCGATCGCTAATCTGGTAAATTCTTTCCCTTTACCAGAGGAAATCGAAGTTGCACCAGTTTTTGAAGCATAATTGCTTTAACAATAGCTATCTTGATGTTTTAGTGAAGCAAAAACTATTGCTGACTGCTATTACTCAAAAAGCTAAACGCGCTATCTCTTAATATTTCAGCATGAATTTTGATTCAGCCGATGCCATAACCATATCAACTGCTGTACGCGAAGGTAAAGTTAGCGCTGTGGAGGTTACGAAAGCTGCGCTAGCACGAATAGCAACGCGAAATCATCTATTCAACTGTTTTACGACTATAACTGCTGAGACAGCTTTAACAGATGCAGCACTGATTGATAGGGAAATTGCCCAAGGCAATCATCCTGGAGTGCTTGCTGGTGTGCCTTTTGCGGTGAAAAATCTTTTCGATATCGCTGGTTTTACGACTCTGGCGGGATCGAAAATCAATGCAGTAAACCCAGCAGCTACTCAAGATGCAACCGCAGTAGTGAAGTTGAAGCAAGCGGGTGCTGTTCTGCTTGGTGCTTTGAATATGGATGAGTACGCTTATGGGTTTGTAACAGAAAACTCTCATTACGGTGCTACTCACAACCCCCATGATTTACAGCGAGTTGCTGGTGGTTCATCGGGTGGTTCGGCGGCGGCGGTTGCGGCTGGGTTAGTACCGCTGACATTGGGTTCTGATACTAATGGTTCAATTCGCGTTCCAGCGGCGTTGTGTGGCGTTTTTGGTTTCAAGCCAACTTATGGAAGATTATCTCGTGCTGGGGTAGCTTTATTTTCTAGCAGTTTTGACCACATTGGCCCTTTTGCGCGTTCGGTGCAAGATATTGCTACGGTGTTTGATGTGCTTCAGGGAGAAGACGATCGCGATCCTATTTGTACAAAGCGTCCACCTGAATTATGTTTACCACAACTCAAACAAGATATTTCTGATATTAGAATTGCGATCGCAGCGGATTATTTTACCAAAGGTGCAGAACCGGAAGCTTTAGCAGCAGTCCAAAAAGTAGCTGATGCAATAGAAGTCACTAAATACGTAATCATACCAGAAGCACACCGCGCCCGTGCAGCAGCCTTTGTAATTACAGCTAGCGAGGGTGCAAATCTGCATTTGGATAAGTTGCGATTGCATCCTGAAGATTTTGATCCAGCAACACGCGATCGCTTTTTGGCTGGGGCGTTAATTCCTAGTAGTTGGTATCTCCAAGCACAACGGTTTAGAAGATGGTATCGCGATCGCATTCGGGAAGTTTTTCAAAATGTCGATGTCATTATTGCCCCAACTACACCAATTTCTGCACCATTAATTGGTCAACAAACCATGATTTTGGATGGCGAAGAAATTCTTGTCCGTCCTCATTTAGGGCTATTTACTCAACCATTATCTTTTATTGGTTTACCCGTTTTATCAGTGCCAATTCAGTGCCAAAATGCATTACCTTTAGGTGTGCAATTAATCGCAGCACCATATAATGAAGCTTTAATTTTAAGGGTTGCAGCTGCGTTAGAGGCAAAGGGTGTAGTTTCAGCACCGATAATTTTAAACGCTCTTAACTCAGAGGCTGTTTGAAAAATCTAATTTATGACACAAAGACGCAATAAATCGATCACTAAAGACGCGATAAATCGCCGTCTCTACAATAGTCTTTCGTCTTGACGGGGATTCATTGCGTCTCTTGCCTTAACCAAACTTCACGTGGGAATAATATTATACTTATACTTGATCAAAAGCAGCCGGATAAACAACCTTGCCTTTATACCGCTTTTGATAGTTTTGCAGTGGTTTCACCATGAAAAATTCTTGTGGTACTGAAAAAGGAGACTCGATTTCATAAACAACAGAAGGCTGAAAATCAAAGCGAGTATAGAAGTGGGGATGACCTAGTACAATTACTATGGCTTCTTTCTTTGCCTTTGCTATTTCTAATCCTGATTTTATTAGTGCGCTGCCAATTCCTTGCCTTTGAAATTGTGGACTAACTGCTAAAGGCGCTAAACCGAGAACCTGGAGTGTTTCTTCACCTACTAGGTCAATGTAGCTGAATAAAATATGACCGACTACAACATTTTCAACCTCTGCAACTAGAGAAAGTTCTGAAATATAACGGTTAGAATTGCGAATATTCTCTATAAGTTTAGCCTCGTTTTTTTGCCCAAAGGCTAGTGTATTTACCTCAGCTATTGCTGTGTAGTCTGACAAAGTTTCACAACGGATATCGATCATTTTAAAACTAATTCCATAAAAATCCAGTTTGCTCGATGTTCGAGAGGAATCTCGGTTTTTTCCAAATACGGCTCAATATTCTGAAAGCCAAATACACGATAAAGTGAGTGTGCTTCTTTTGCAAAAGAGGCACTATCTAAACGGATCTTTGAGTAACCAATGTAGGCAGCTTCGTTGATGATAGCTTCTAATAAAGACCGACCAATTCCTTTTCTCCTAAATTCTGGTTTTACATACATTCTTTTAATTTCGCCAATATCTTCACCAATCTTTCGCAAGCAAGCGCAACCAGCTATTTTTTCCTCGTATTGTCCTAAAAGCAAGCGCCCTGAAGGTGGTAAAAATTCGTGGAGTTGAGTCATATATTGTTCAAAGAATGTATTAGCATTTAAATTGATGCCAAATTTATTGCTGAATATCAGCTTAGTCTCATTAAGATATTCCCAAAATACTTGCTGGATATGAGAGTTATGTTCATCAGTCTCTACCTGGATAATTTTAAGCAAAGTTTATACCTCCGCTAAATAATTGAATAAAAATACACAAGTTAGAGTGACAATTACTAAAGTTGATTTCGCGCTTTGAGTTGCAGATATCGCTCAACTAACTGATCGGCGATTTGATTTGCTGGTGCATCTAATACCAATACACCTTTTTGTTTCAGTTGGGCATAAGCTACTTGTCGTTGCATTAATAAATCTAGTGCTACTGCACGGGTATAAGTACCTGCGACATCATCTGTGAAGGTGTTTGCTAAACGATCAATTTGTGGATCTCGCAAAGTCACGCAAAATGGAAGGTAGCGGGGTGCTAACTTGGAGAGGGCGGCTAGAAGTTCTGTAGAGGCAGTAACATCAACTAAGTCAGTAATTACTACTACAAGTGCCCTGCGGGTTTGTCGCTGCAAAACATTTGTCACCGCTCCCAAATAATCCGATTCAAATAACACTGGTTGAATTGGAGTTAAGCGATCGATTAGCTGATTTAAATGATGTTGACCGCGTTCTGGGGGAATCCACGTATGCATTTGGCGGTCAAATACACCAACACCCACGCGATCGCCTCGATGTAAACCTGCCAAAGCTAAGGATAAAGTTGCATTCAATCCCCAGTCAAATCGTTGCAAATTCTGCACTTTTGCCGTCATCAGCCGACCGCGATCGAGTAAAATCAGTAATGTTTGTTCCTGTTCTGGTTCTAGAACCCTCACCAGTGGCATGGCATTACCATAAGCACCAACCCGACGGGCTGTAGCTTTCCAATCAATAAACCGCAAATCGTCACCAGTGCGATAGTTTCGCAATTCGGCAAACTCTGTACCAATACCAGTTTTGCGAGATTGGCGCATCGATCCCGATGATTGCAGTGTCAGACGAATTGTCAGCGATCGCAATCCCACTAAATCAGGATAAACTTTCACTGGCAGACTTTGAGGAATTTGCCAATCATCCCAAGCTAATCCCCAAAGCCCCAACTGTCGGACTTGAATATTTCCCCAAGGAAACTCTCCCCGCTGTGTCGGGTGGACGGTATACGTTAATTCCTCAGTGCTGTTATTGGGAATAATGGCGCTGAGTGCAGATGCAGACACACCAAATCCTGTTGGGTAATAGTCGCGGATTTCAATTTGAGCGTCGGTATTTGGTGATGTAACCTTTAGCACTACAAGATTATCTCGCCCAATGGATAATCGTGATGGTAATTCGCGGGTAATTTGCACACGAGAACGCCGCACCCGCAAACCATCTGCAACCATCAGTCCGAGAATAATTGCATCAAATAGCACAGTGATGGCGATGGTTGCTTTAATGCTGATAAATAAGGATAGAATCGGGGCGATTGCTATACCCAAAACCAATAATAAATAAACTCGTTTAGAAGGAACCATGTTTTAGAGCCAGAAGTTAGGAGTTAAGTATAAGGTGAATTTCAATGTAACCGAAATAAGAAGACTTGCTAAATTCTTTTATTTTCTGCTTGTAGAAAAATAGCTACCTAATGTACTATTTTTTTTGGGTGAAGTAGTAGCAAATTATGTTTTGGACGAGTGTATGAGAATCTTGCTAATCGAAGATGAAGAAATTTTAGCAAGTGTCTTGTTGAAGTCTCTGACTAAGCAACACTATGTTGTTGATGTCGTACAAGACGGACAAATGGGTTGGGAATACACGCAAAGTACGAACTATGACCTGTTACTAATAGATGTAGGACTACCAAAACTAGACGGTATTACATTGTGCCAGCGATTGCGTTCTGGTGGTTGCTTCACTCCAATTCTCTTGATGACGGCGAAAGATGGTAGTAGAGAGCGAATTCAGGGACTTGATGCAGGTGCAGACGATTATCTGATCAAACCTTTAGATTTAGAAGAACTGCAAGCACGGATACGAGCGTTGATCCGTCGAGGCGATCGCCCCTGTACTCCTATACTGGAAGTAGGCTCACTACGACTAGACCCCAGTAGTTGCGAAGTCACATATAACAACAAACTGCTGGAATTAACAGCCAAAGAATATAGTTTGCTGGAGCTATTTTTACGGAATCCATCGCGTGTTTTTAGTCGGGGGGATATCATTGAGCATTTGTGGACTTTTGACGATCCACCCCAGGAGGAGACTGTAAAATCTCACATCAAATACTTACGACAAAAGTTGAAAGCAGCCGGAGCAGTAGACTGGATTGAAAATGTTTATGGTTTGGGATATCGGCTGAATCCTGTTGCGGGAAGAGGGGAGAAGGGGAGCAGAGG
>JADEXV010000316.1 GCA_015206945.1 Nostocales cyanobacterium LEGE 12452
CTCTTAAAGGTTTTCTGCCCTATATTTATATTTATAGCAAAACAATTTGAGGAACTTGTGAGGAAAGAAAGCATTGCTCTTTGAGCATCAGGGAGCCTCCCATTTTGGAAGAAATATCTTTGGGTTCTGAGCCTAAATCCATCTCTCAAAATTGCTATGCATTAGTCACATCTTTCTTAAGATTGCTGGAAATAAGTCAGAAACAGGATTGTAGAACAAGGCGATATGTGGATACTTGACAAAAGCAGAAGAATGTAAATAACGAAAATCTTCTAGGCGATCGCTAATTACAAACTGGAAAATTTGAGTGGATAACTATCAATGTTTTTGCTCTTGTTTTAAGTAAGTTATATTTTTGTTGAGAAAGATTTGGGTAATGGATAGCCTAAAACGAGAGAAGTCAATATATTGCATACCAACGCAAAGGCTAAAGCATTAAACAATCCGGTTGACAATTGTCCACACTTCTCCATCAGAGCGGACATAGGGAACGGAGATTGTTTTAAAGCCAGTAATAAAGGGCTTGTAATAAATCTGCCAATACATTGGACTCAGCTGATTGGCACAAGCTTTAAGAAAACGGACTTCTGCCGCCAGTTCACTTGCAAGTTGATTGATGCGTTCAGCATGAACCTGTGCGATTTCTTTCGCTTCCTCTAGCTGCTGCTGTTGGATAAGTTCTTTTGATTGAACTTGCGATCGCACTAACTTACCTTGTTTTTGTTTTATCTTGCCTTCTAAAGCTGCGATCGCTGCATCTATGCCCTGGAGTTCAACTGATAATTGGGCATTTTCTCTGGCTTGACGGCGGTAAGCTTCCACCATCGTCTGGGGTGAATCATTCTCGCCAGAGATAACATTATTTTTTATAGTGAGTGCAGCGCGTTCTTCTAAAAGAGCCTGAATTTCAGAGTTAAGTGCCGCTATTTCAGCCTGAGTTTGCTCCATAAATCGAGTTTTAAGTGCTGAGTAAAATATTAAAAGCTTTTTGCGCCTTGGGTATCGAGAGAAAGCGATCGCACCTCGGCTGTAATTCCTTCTTCTTGCCAAGTAGCTAACATCGCCGCCTCCACAGCCTTTGAGTGTAACTTATCCGCTAAAGCTAACAGTGTCGGCCCCGCACCACTAATCACCATACCATAAGCACCAGCACTAACAGCTGCGATGTTGAGAGCATCGTAACCAGGAATCAAAGCTTTACGATAGGGCTGATGCAATCTATCTTGCAAAGCTGTCTTTAACCATTGTCCGTTACCAGTTTCCAAGCCACGCAACAATAATCCCAAATGTGCTGTATTGAAAATCGCATCGGCACGACTCACTTCAGTTGGCAGAACTCCCCGCGCTTCTGAAGTGGAAAGTTCAAAATTAGGAATAGCCACAACTGGTACAACATCTTTATGCCAGGGGACATCACAAATTTCCCAACCTGCGCCACTGGTAGCAGCGAGACGACATCCTCCCAACAAAGCTGGAACTACATTATCAGGATGTCCTTCCATTGCGATCGCTAACTCCATCACCTGCGATTGACTCATCGGCGTACCTTCAAGTTGATTAGCCGCAACCAACCCACCAACAATTGCTGTCGCCGAACTACCCAAACCCCGCGCCAACGGGACACCTAACTTAATCTCTATTTTTACAGTCGGCGGTGTCTGCTCTATATGTTGATAGAACTTGACAAACGCTTGGTAAAGGAGATTGCTATCATCAGTTTGAACTCGTTCAGCTTCTGTACCAGTGACATGAATAGTTAACCCACCTTCTTCCAGGCGAGTGAACTTGAACTCGTTGTACAGCTTTAATGCTGCACCGATGCAATCAAAACCTGGCCCCAAATTCGCAGTTGTGGCGGGAACGGTAACGGTGATGGTAGAAACAACAGACATTGGCAAAACTCAGTAATCATCAACCAGCATCCCATGTATTGGTATCACTTTGAGGCTAGTTTTTGAACCTAATAAAAACGCATATAGTTATCATAAATGAGTTGTGAAAATCGAGAAACTCAGATCCCCGAGTTCTCAAAGAAGTCGGGGATCTTATTGTTCACGAATTATTTAGGACTGTTATAGACGGGTAGTACTTAGTTGTAGGCATTGCTCTTTTTGACAAGTTTATTGGTCAAAAAGCTTACTTCAAAGTTCCTAAAACGGGCGCTACCTCAACCTCGGAAATTTGCGGAACTAAGAGTCCCTTAGCATAAATTTGGGGATTGGTTTGCGAGACTATGGCATAAGACTGGCGAAGATTAGCATTGACTGCAACGGTCTTCACATCGTACATCTGCATTGCCATCTTGGGATAGAAACCAATACCAATAATCATCAGCAGAAAACAGGCGGCGATAAATACCTCACGAGGTCTAGCATCCTCGTAGACTGCATCTTCTGGCACGAGACAGTCTGTACCAAAACAAACTGTTCCGTCATCTTCTTGATTTTCCAAGCCTGCATTATTAATGTCGCATAGCAGTGCTGCATCTTTACCATAAAACACCTCTCGCAGCATGGAAAGTAGATAAATCGGTGTGAGGATAACTCCAACTGCGGCGAGAAAAACTGTTACGGTGCAGAAAGTTGAACTGTAAACGTCACTGCTTGTCATCCCCACAAATACCGAGAGTTCGCCAGCAAAGCCGCTCATACCGGGAAGTGCTAGAGATGCCATCGCGCTGATTGTAAACAGAGCAAAGACTTTGGGCATGGCTTGACCAATACCGCCCATATCTTTCATTACCATTGTGTGGGTGCGATCGTAAGTAACACCTGCTAAGAAGAACAGCACCGATGCAATCAAACCATGCGAAATCATCTGCAACATCGCGCCGTTGATTCCCAAATCAGTGAAGGACGCAATCCCCAGTAGTACAAACCCCATGTGAGAAATCGACGAATAAGCTAAACGCCGCTTCATATTGGTCTGAGCAAAAGAGTTCAATGCACCATAGATAATGTTGACAACACCCAGAATGGCTAGAACTGGCGCAAAATAAATGTGTGCATCGGGAAGTAATTCAAGATTCAGGCGAATCAGCCCATATCCGCCCATCTTCAGTAACACACCAGCCAGAATCATCGACACAGGAGACGATGCTTCGCCGTGAGCATCAGGCAACCAAGTATGCATGGGGAAAACAGCAAGCTTGACACCAAATGCAATCAACAATCCTGCATAAAGTAGCAGTTGTAGACCAAGGGGATATTCTTTGCTGGCGAGGGCGGTGATGTCAAATGTCATATTACCGCCGCCATATAGCCCCATTGCCAGGGCTGCCACTAAAATAAATATAGAAGCAGCTGCGGTATACAATAAAAATTTCGTAGCTGCATAACGACGCCTTTGCCCACCCCAAATGCAGACTAGTAGGTAGACGGGAATCAGTTCTACTTCCCACATGATGAAAAATAGCAGCAAGTCTTTGGCAACAAACACCCCTACCTGTGCAGAATACAGCACCAGCATTAAAAAATAGAAAAGGCGAGGTCGATGATCGACTTGCCAAGCTGAAAATATCGAGAGTGTGGTGACAAATCCAGCTAAAAGCACAAGTGGTGCTGAAAGTCCATCGACTGATACCGCCCAGTTAAAACCTAACTGAGGCACCCAGGCATAATTTTCCACCATTTGAAAACTAGCACTGCTGGCATCGTAATGCTTCCAAAAGGCGTAGCACATCAAGGCAAAATCTGCAATACCTACACCCAGTGCATACCACCGCACGAGTTTACCATCTTTATCAGGCAACACGGGGATGAGCAGGGAAGCAACAAGTGGCAGTAAGACAATCGCGGTAAGCCAGGGAAATTGATCCGCTATCATGTATGTATATAAAAATACTTATTCAGTCAATTATGTCATTCTACTAAACTTTGTAACAATTTCTTCATAAATCTTTGTCCCAGCTAACTGCTTTGACCGAAAAACAATTGACTGGGGAAGAAATATTTTTATTTGTTAAGTGTTCTTGTATACGCAGTTGATGATGGTTAATTACTTGCTTACGGTACTAATCCAGCCCGCAAAGCACGGACAGCAGCTTGTGTTCGGTCAGCAACACAAAGTTTATTGAGAATACCTCGAACATGAGTTTTGACAGTACCGACTGTTAAATAGAGCCTTTTCGCAATTTCTGCATTGTCACACCCAGCAACAATCAACTCTAAAACATCCATCTCTCTATGAGTTAAAGGATAGCTGACTATACTTTTCTCAACATCTGGGTCAATACCTTCAATCAAAACTCTTTTTCCAGATGCGCCTCTGTTGCCATCGGGGAAATCTTGACGTATTTGTTGTAGTACAAGGTCTGCGATCGCTGGATCGATCCATGAGCTACCTGCATAAGTCGTTTGCACAGCTTCTACTAGTTTCTCAGTTTCTATATCCTTCATGCAATAAGAATCTGCACCTGCTGCAAATGCTGCTAAAACTGCTTGTTCGCTATTTTGCATCGTTAAAATTAGCAGCTTTGTTGTGTAGTCCTCATTCTCTGCCTGATGTTGCCTAAATGTGCGTGTTAGCTCAATGCCATCCATGTCAGGCAAACCAATGTCAATAGTAGCAACATCCGGCTTGAGAGTTTTCAGAAGCTTGATGCCATCGGTTGCATTGGCTGCTTCACCAACAATATTGAACTCTGGCTGGGTTTGTAAGGCAGACCTTAAACCGATTCTTGTCAGGTTGTGATCTTCAATCACAAGGATCTTGATTTCACTCATAGTTACTTAACTTTACTGTTATTTATCTCAAGTACAGATTAAAATAATCTCGTTCTTCTATTCGGGATCTTATACAAAAAGCAATGCGTTTGGTATTATTCCCTGAACTTCATCTACCATTAGACATAGATAACCTTATCTCGTAAGCCTTTCTAAGGCAAGAGTTTCGATATGACAATATAATTTAATCAAAAAATATTTCTACACATTAACCTAACGCTCGATGTTTTATGCGAGACGATTTTTATTAAAAATCTGGTAGCAAGCAAAAGTAGATAACTATTAAGTAGTTACCCTGGCTTTGAGTTAAATTAGGCACATAAAAGGAATTAAAGTAACTTATCATAGCACCCAGGCACTGGTATTAATTGGATAATTCAGGCGGCTAAGATACTTATAAACAAATATGCGTTTCCAGTAAATAGCACATAAAATACTAAGAGCATCAGTATAATTGTCTAGAAAATAGGTATTTAACTGAGGAAACACTAAAAGAAAATGTTAATTCTTAATAATCTCAGCGCTGGTGAAGTAAGCTAATACTAGATTTGCTAGCGATAGCCAAGCACTTCTTTTTTTATTTAGCCATGTCTTTAACTAAAACTGTCAAAAAAGATAAAATTCTCGTTGTCGATGATGTTTTTGACAATCTACTGGTCTTAGAAGCAGTCCTAGAAGATGAGGACTATGAAATTAACTTGGTAGAAGATAGTAAGATTGCTCTGGCTATGGTTGAAGAGTCACCGCCAGACATAATTCTCTTAGATGTGATGATGCCGGAGCTAGATGGTTATGAATTTACTCGGCGCATCCGACAGAATCAGGCGTTGCCATTTATCCCGATTTTGCTGCTTACGGCTCACTATGAGTCTAGCGTTGTTGAAGGACTCGACGCTGGTGCAGATGACTTCATTCGCAAACCATTCGATCCTGATGAACTACATGCAAGGGTGCGATCGCTCCTGCGCCTCAAGCATAGTATCGACGAACGAGATCAGATGGCGAACCTCCGGGCAGATTTTGTCTCCCGTTTTACTCACGATTTACGTATACCCTTAGTAGCCTCCAACCGCGTATTAAAATTATTGCTGGAAGGCAGGTTTTGCCATGTTTCGCCACAATTGCAAGAGATAATTGATACCATGATTGGCAGCAATCAAGACCTGCTGGAAATGGTAAATACCTTGTTAGAAGTTTATCGTCATGAAGCGGGCTGTAAAACCTTAAAAATTTCTCCCTGCAATATTCAGGAATTAGTGAGTGAAGTTTCCCAAGAATTAACTCCTTTAGCTGAAGAAAAAGGATTAGCTGTAAACATCGATCTAGGTGAAACTGCAAGCACCATTATGGGCGATCGCTTAGAACTACGGCGAGTTTTGACAAATCTTATCGGCAATGCTATCAAATTTACAGACAAAGGCTCTGTAAATATTCACTGTTATTTGACTCCGGTAGCTGTGAATCTTGATATCCAAGATACAGGGCCAGGAATTTCTAAACCAGATCAGGAAATATTATTTGAGCGATTTCGTCAAGGAAAACACCAACGTTCTGGTAGTGGCTTGGGACTATATCTTTCTCGCTGTATTATCGAAGCACATCAAGGCACAATCGATGTGACATCTGAACCAGGCAAGGGTAGCACATTCACTATCCGTCTACCTTTAGCTGACGAAAACTAAAAGTAGGCAGACAAAAAATTATTACCGATCAATTTCCGGAACAATATCAGGACGTTCTTTATCTTCCCAACCTACAGGACGTTTGGAATTGTACCAGGCAATTGATCCTATAGTCACAGCAGCGATAAAGCCTAATCCTAATAACGCTGTCAGCACAATAGAATAAGTAGAATTACCTTGTAATGTTGGGATGTCTGTTAAAAGATAGGTAAATAAAATATTAATCATGAATTAGCACCTTTGAAAAAAGCAGCAATAGATTGATACAATTTTTGCGATCGCTATTATGAAAATGCCTAAAAATCTTAGGTAAAAAACAGAGTTAATAAAGGGAGAAGGTTCAGTAAATAATTATTTCACTTAAACCTTCTTCCTAAATAAAATTCCACCTTGTACAATATTGCCAAAATCTAGTTACTTGAGCAAGTTGTTACAGCGAGGAAAACCTCTACCACAGTGTACTATTCTAAAGTCTTTTTAACTTCATCTTTGATATTTTCAGCGGTGTGGCGGACTTGAGATTCAGCCTGTTTAGCTTTACCTTCAGCTTTATCTTTAGGATCGCCAGTTACTTCGCCGACTGCCTCTTGTACTTTACCTTCAACGTTTTTAGCGAAAGCTTTTGCTCTATCTTCGATACTCATATTATTTGTTCCTAAAATATGTTACGTAGTCATTAGTTATTGCTTGCTTGAAAAGCGCTGCAATATCTATAGATTAGTTTTAAATAACTTTTAATGCTTCTATCTAACGATGTTTTTATCACAAATATTTGTGTTCGTTGTACATAGTTATTTAACTTAAAATTCATCTTTGGAAATTTAATTAATATCCAAAGGAGGGAAAGGGATCATTCGATTATTCTATCTTTAGACAAAATCATTTATCACTTCAGGTAGACAGCCATGATAGTAAACTGCAACTTGGCTTATTACCACTGGATATGGTAAATACAGCGCTCTTTATCTAAGTCGAGTACACTACCCACC
>JADEXV010000509.1 GCA_015206945.1 Nostocales cyanobacterium LEGE 12452
CCTCTGCCCCTCTGCCCCTCTGCCTCTTCTGCCCAATCCTCTCATTTACCCGTAATATTGGATACTATATTGTGGGTTGAATTGCTGTTGGGGTGTTAATGTCTGTTTTACGTAAATATACTGTTCTTGCTCCTGTGAGCCTAAGTATTGCTTTGTTAGTTGCTAGTTGCAGTGACAATAAAGTTTCCCAGTGCCAGCGACTGATTCGAGTTGTGAATGCTGGAACTTCTCTAATTGATAAAAGTAAAGGAACGCAAGTGATAACTAGCATACAGCTATCTAAAGATTTAGACTTTGTGACTAAATCCATTAGAGAACTGAAGCTAAAAGATCCGAAGCTGAAAGAATTTCAAAGCGGTTTTGTGAAGATTTTTCAAAATCTTAGTCAAGCGATCGCCAAAGCAGGTAAGGCGCTTGGTGCAACCAAGACAGCACAAGCCTCAGAATCTGGGAGAGCAAAAATCCAAAAGGCTAGAGCCGAAATTGATTCAGCACTGACAACAGCTACAACTCTTGGCAAACAGTCAGATACATTAGTGAATCAGATGAATAAGTATTGTAGCGAGCCAGAATAATCTATCTGGGGCATTGGGCGTTAGGAGTGCTGAGTTAAGAGTTAAGAGTTTTGTTTATCTTCTTGTCCCTTCATCTCCCTCATCTCCTGCCCCTCTGCTCCCCTGCTTTCCCTTGACACTCTGAGCCAGGGTAACTTTTATCACTTCTTTTTCAAAAATTTTCCTGATGTACACCAACTTTATCTGTCAAAAGAAGTATTGGTGCAAGTCAAATGAAATACCAGGAGTGATATGAGTCTACTGATGGCGAGTGTGCTGACAACAGTGCCAATATCTGCGGTCAATTTACCAGAAAAGTCCGTAATTCTGACAGAAAACCCGGTGCAGCAGTCAACACAGGATAATTTATCTCAAGTTGTCTCACCTGCTGAAATTACACCACCTGAATTCGTGCAATTAGATATAACTACCTCGTCAGCTATAAAAAATAAGTACGAGAATATACTTAGAAAAAGTAGAGACAAAATTCAATTTATCAGTTCACCTAACTTACCCGAATTAAAAGATACTCAACCTGTTACAGAAGTTGTACAGAACCAGGAAAGTACAGAAGAATTTTCCCCATCTCTTCATCTCCCAGACTCAGACAACACAATGTCTCAAGTCACCTCAGTATCGCAACTCCAGGATGTGCAACCCTCCGACTGGTCTTTTGGTGCTTTGCAGTCTTTAGTAGAACGCTATGGCTGCATTGCAGGATACGCTGATGGGACTTATCTGGGGAATCGTAGCATCAGCCGTTATGAATTTGCGGCTGGTTTAAATGCTTGTTTGGAGAAGATTAACGATGCGATGGCTAACAATAAAATTAATACTGTTGATCAATACCTTAGCCAAAAAAAGAGTATGAAGAGAGAGGGCGCTCTGTAGTAGAGTTGTTGTCTTCCCAAACGACAACTCAAAAGCTACAATTCGCCCATGTTCGATATCCTATCACTGTTACAATGCC
>JADEXV010000012.1 GCA_015206945.1 Nostocales cyanobacterium LEGE 12452
GGCATTGTAACAGTGATAGGATATCGAACATGGGCGAATTGTAGCTTTTGAGTTGTCGTTTGGGAAGACAACAACTCTACTACAGAGCGCCCTCTCTCTTCATACTCTTTTTTTGGCTAAGGTATTGCCTACGCTACCGATAATCAAGGTAATCGAACTCAGGTTAATGCTCGGTGGAATTGGCAAAATTCTAGTGAACCTTGGTATACTCAACCCATCGCCGCAGGTAAACCTATTTGGGCAAAGATTGTAACTGGAAATTATCCCACCGGCCCCTACATTGCCGCCTCTGCCAGTCGTCCAATCTATGATTCACAAAGTCGCTTACTAGGAATGGTTGCAATAGACATTCACCTACTAAAACTCAGCGATTTTTTACGCAGTTTGAATATTAGTCAGTCTGGGCAGGTGTTCCTTTTGGAACGGGATGGCACATTAATTGCCAGTTCTGGTAAAGAGAAGCCTTTTGTCGTAGTCAATCAAGAGATCCGGCGATTGCACGCGATCGACAGTTCTGATCCAATCATCCAGAACGTTGCCAGACATCTGCAAACCTCCGGGTTTGGGTCTATCACCCAAGACACAGATTTTCATCTTGAGATGGAAGGAAAACGTCATTTTGTCCATGTTTTACCTTGGCGTGACAAATATGGTTTGAATTGGCTGATGGTAATGAGTGTGCCAGAAAACACATTTATGGCACAAGTTAACGCCAACACGCGCATCACGATCGCTCTTTGTTTTGGTGCATTAGTTGTTGCCTCAGCGATGGGCGTGTTCACCTCTCATTGGATTGTCCGCCCAATTCTGCGCCTGAATTGGGCAAGTGAGGCAATGGCATCCGGCAATTTCAATCAGACAGTAGAAACTAGCAGTATTCGAGAACTGAATACCCTATCCAACTCTTTCAACTACATGGCAGGGCAACTGTATGAATCGTTTACTGCTTTAGAGAAAAGCAAAGAAGAACTAGAAGAACGGGTAGAAGAACGCACTACTGAACTTAAAAGTACATTAGGGGAATTGCAGCGCACTCAATCTCAAGTTATTCAAAGTGAAAAAATGTCTAGTCTGGGACAACTAGTGGCTGGAGTCGCACACGAAATTAATAATCCAGTCAACTTTATTCATGGCAACCTCGCCCATGTGCAGGAATATACTCAGGATTTATTAGCACTTATGGAGTTGTATCAACAATATAATCCCTACCCTACTGCTGAAATTCAAACGGTTGCTGAAGACATCGATTTAGAGTTTTTGCAAGAAGACTTGCCAAAAATGTTGTCTTCGATGAGAGTAGGCACCGATCGCATTCGTCAAATTGTACTGTCGCTGCGGAATTTCTCTCGCATTGATGAAGCGGAATTTAAACGCGTCGATATTCATGAAGGCATAGACAGTACTTTGATGATTTTGCAGCACCGCCTCAAAGCTAAACCAGAACAACCTGAAATTGAGGTGATTAAAGACTATGGTACTGTACCCCTAGTAGAATGCTATGCCGGACAACTCAATCAGGTATTTATGAATATTTTAGTAAATGCGATTGATGCGTTAGAAGAAAATAATAGCAAGCTTACCTATCAGGAAATTAAGGAAAATCCCAGTCAACTTAAGATTCGCACATCGGTAGTTAATTCAACGTGGTTGGAAGTGGCGATCGCTGATAACGGAATTGGTATTTCTAAAGAATTTCAGCAACGAATATTCGATCCATTTTTCACCACCAAACCCATTGGCAAAGGAACTGGAATGGGTATGTCTATCAGCTATCAAATCGTTACAGAAAAACATAACGGTAAACTGGAGTGTTTCTCAACTCCTGGAAAAGGAACCGAGTTTATCATTCACATTCCTCTACGGCTCACGAATGGTTGAACTATGAATTATGGCTGAGGCTTGGGGGAATAGGAAGATATAGAGAGTTTTGGATTATACAGCAGATTGCAAGTTGAGGAGGGGTGTACTTCATTGACTTGTAAAGTGCTTTTAGTAACAATACCTTTGCTAATTTCCGAGCCTTGAACAATGATTTGGTGTTTAGTGTTTAGGGCGATCGCTTTACACAAAGGCAACAGGGCTATTGGTGCGTAGGCGTAGCCCGCCGGAGGCATCGCTATTTTTGATAATACACCAACTGCCCTTGTAACTTCGCTGCTAGAGATATTGTTTGGTCAAAGGATACCGGAGAATATATCTATTATGAAGTTTTTTTGTTGGTAAGAGAATATACAATGAAGTTTTTTTATTGGTAAGAGAATATATAAGTTTTGAGCGCTAAGAGATTATACAGTTGAACAGATAGTTCAAATCAGTAGTTCTGTTTGTTAAAAAATCTATGCAAATACACCAGGTGATTGAAACCTACGATCAGGGATCGGTGGATTATGACGCAATTATGAAGCGTTACTGGCACATCGAGCGCGAACCCTTAATAGCTTCCTTGCAGCTAAAGCCAGGACAAATTGCCCTGGATGCTGCGGTAGGAACTGGTCTTAATCTTCCAGCCTATCCTGAAGATGTACGTGTCGTTGGTGTCGATCTCTCTGAGAAGATGATGGATGAAGCACGTAAAAAACGTGTATCCGCAGACATCACCTTCAAGGTATCGGATCTCTGCAATCTTGACTTTACTGATAATACTTTTGATGCAGCAGCATCGGGATTTACCCTTTGTGTCGTTAGCGATCCAGTCCGTGCCCTTGCAGAGATGTTGCGAGTTACTAAGCCTGGTGCCTTGATTGCCATTCTCGATTACTGCAAATCACAAGATCCAGAGATTCAGAAATGGCAAGAATTAATATCTGATAGTACTTCACAGCTAGGCTTCCCGACTGGCAAAATTAAGTGGGATGCATTGATGGACTATGACGAATTGATTTACAATAGCAAGCTTCCCATTGAAGTGCTTGCAGACGATCGCACAGAAAATCCAAACCCGTTTTTATGTGGTTGTCAATTGCTGCTGAAAAACTCAAAAGCTTAAAGCCAACAGTATCGCAGTCTTGTAATTTTATTTTGTAGAGAGGACTAAAGTCCTCACTACGAGACGCTATACGAACAAAATCAGGACTAAAGTCCCGACTACGAAGATTTTAAAAGAAAGATTGATTAGCTTGTAACCATATCACAAGTTATTTTTAAACAGTTCTAGAACATGTTTCCAAGCATCAGGAGCAGCTTCTGGGTTGTAACTTGGGTGTTGTTCCATAAATGGGTACTTATCTTTGAAAAATCCGGCAAAGAATCCATGTCCTGCATCGTATCGAAATATACGATGCTTTATTTTATATTTCTTTAATTCTGCCTCAATTTGCTCATTTTCTTTCTGGGAAACTAATGTATCTCTTGTACCGAAAAAGGCATAAATAGTACCTTTAATTTCCGAGGTGCGATTAATGGTTGGAGTCTCTTCACCATAACTAGAAGTGGTAATTCCACCACCGTAAAAGGAAGCTGTTACTTTGATATCGGGTAAAGTTGCAGCCATATAAGCAACATGACCGCCAAAACAGAAACCAATGACACCAATTGCATTATTTTTGACATTGAGTAAAGTTTTTAGGTAAGCGATCGCAGCTTGAATATCACTGAATATCTCTTGATACTTCACTTGTTGATAATATTCCAATCCAAGCCGATATGCTTCTGGACTAAACCCAACATCTTCAGCGCTAAAATCAGCCTCAAAACCGGGAGCAATACGTTGATACATCGCGGGGGCTATTGCTACATAACCTTGTTTAGCAATTAGTTCCGTGATATCTCGAATATTACTGTTGATTCCAAAAATTTCTGGAAAAACTATAATCGCGCCAAAAGTCCCGTTTTGTGCTGGTTGAGCTAAGTAAGCATCGATTTCTAAGTCATTGTTAGGCACTTTGACATAGCCAGTGTTAATTTCGATGTTTGTTGTTTCTAGCATCTTCGTTTCGGCTGATTTTATACCAACTTATTTATTTTGACTGGTTTTCGACACAGACGGGCACAAACATCAGAAGTATTGCTCTCCTCACCTCAACCATGACTTTACAGCTATAAGCAGATCAAAGAAATTTCTAACTTTTGAATAGATACCATCTCAAACTTCTGGGAGATTCCAAGGGTTTTTGATTTGTGCGACCTTACATAAAGTAAGCATAAAGACTCAAAATTAATAACCAGAAGAAAAAACAATGCCAGATCAAAGTTTTAGAACAAATATTCCAGAAGTTGACCCAACAGAGATTGAAGATACTCGAACTGCGATCGCAGACGAACATCACTCCTTTCTTGAAAAAGTCATGGTTCGAAGCGGATTTGCAGATTTGTATGACGCAAGAGACTTTACCGAAGTTGTGTATCGTGTTATGCGTGACTTAATGACCGCGGACACAATCGATCGCGTCGAGTCAGAACTGCATACAGAAGCTATACCTACAGATGAAAAAGCACTCCAGTTTGAAGTGGCTGAACTCTGGAAAGACACCAATCCCATTGTGAGATTTATAAGTAAAATCCGTCAACCTTTAAAAGGCCCGGCTCCCATTGGAATTGATTCCAAGCTATTTCTAACGCGGGTTGCTAATGAAGGAGGGGTTCCAGGATCAGTCGAGGCAGAACAGGCAGTTAAAGCGGTATTTTCTGCTACCAAAGACGAACTTTCCCCAGAGCGGATTCAGGAAGTTGCTGGCGCGCTGCCTGATTATGTCCGTCAGCTTTGGGAGCAAGCTTAATTAGAAATGTGAAAAAGTCAAGTCTGTTTGTGAGTAGCGATCGCAAACAGACTTTTTAATTAGGTTTAGCCTACAGCAAACTCTGTATACTGCCGTACATGAGGTGCATGATATGCTATCACAATATCTTGCTTAGGCACTCCTTCACTCACAAGTTGATCTGCGATCGCATCCTCCGTTCCGTCATGCTGCACCCAAATCTTCCCATCCTTGATATCTATATGCAGCAGACAGCCATAAATCCGGGTACTACTATCCTTCCATCCCACATGCACAAGCTGATAGTGGTCTTTTGTAGTATCAAAAATGGTTTGACTTTCTATCGGATCGCTCTCAGAACGCAAGTTTGCTCGCGCCGTCAATAATTTCTGAATTAGTTCCCGATACAAAATTAGCTTATCCATTCTGCAATCTCCTGTTTTTGTGTGTCATACACCAAAAGGGGAATTTTGTTACGCACAATAACCGTTTGAATAAATGGATATCTGAAAAATCGCTTATAAACGTCGAGCGGAACTGCCAAATACAACCTCCGCTCTGGATCATCATCTTCCAAAGCAATGCGGTAATTAATAAATTGTCCAATTGCAGTATGAAACTCAGAAATTGTTGAGGGTGCTAAAAACGTTTTGATTTCAACTGCAATTTTTTCCTCATCCTTTGTCGCTGCCAGCAAAAGTTCTGCACCCAAGTCGATGTAAAAATCAACAAACCCCAAATCAATGTGGTAGGGATCATGAGTAATTATCCACCCTTCCTTCTCAAGGGCAGTTCTAACCAGTTCATGAAACCTATCTCTTGCAGACATCGTAGACAGCTAACCAGAAAGATAAAGTCTTTTGTAGAAAAAAGAATGAATATATATCGTAGGATTATATCACCTCACAAGTAAATCTGTGACAAAATAATATTGTTGTCTTATAGCTAATGCGATCGCTTACGACCTATGATTTCTACCATCTCGCGCCGCTACAGCTTGGATGAATATCGTGCGATCGAAGAAAAAGCCGAAGGACGCAACGAATATCGAGATGGAGAAATTGTACCCATGCCTGGAGGAACGCTCAAACACAGCCGCATCGGTCGGAACATTCTGACCTATTTTAGTACAGTGCTGCGCGATACTCAATTCGAGCCGATTAACAGCGATTTACGGCTGTGGATTCCTGAACATCGACGCGGAGTATATCCAGATGTAATGGTTTTTGACGGCGAACCGCAACTAAATGCTGAACGTTTAGATGAAGTCTTAAATCCCGTGCTGATTGTTGAAGTCCTATCTCCTTCCACCGCAGATTACGATCGACTTAGTAAATTTCGGATGTATCGCTCAATTGATAGTTTTAGCGAATATTTATTAGTCGAACAGGATGAACCTTTTGTTGAACGCTATAGTAAACAAGCCAAAGGTTGGTTGCTCAGTGATTTTAGTGGCTTAGAGCTATCTATTACTTTAGATTCAGTTAGTATTGAATTGCCGATGGCGGAAATTTATCGTGGCATTGTTTTTGAGTAAAGTAGCTCTAGCTTTTTGCGACAACGCACTCTACGGGAGGGATGCCTACTAAACAGAGATTTATCCTGTCATTACTTTTTAGACAAATTCACGCTACGCCATATTGCGTATATTGACGCAGATAAGATGGCTCTAAGGTTCGGCTTTCATCGGATATTTGAGTTCATGGTGCGTTGCGCTTTACGACAACGTATTCTATATTAGGGATGCGATTGTGCTATATAATACGATCATCATTTAACTTGCTAATAGAGCAAACCTAATAAATAAGGACTTGATATGCAATCCTTTCAAGTAGTAGAACAACTTGAGACTTTACGTGAGGTGTTAAAAAGTACAGACATCAATGCATTTATGGAGTGTTTAAGTATGTTAAACGATTGCAGAAACCAGCTTAATACATCAATGGTCAATGTACTAGATAGTAAAGCAGATACCAACGTTACTAGTCAGCAATTGGGTGTTTATAGAAAAAACATAACTAACTTACAAGCAGAGATCAAAACACGTATCAAGCCCAAGTTAGTTTTTACATCTCTTGAAAGGTTACGAACAGCTTTTAGTATTTTTGTAGAAGAATTAAATCAAGAAGCAGCCTATATAAATACTATTTATTCTCAGTTTATTGAGTTGGAAAATGTATATGATAAATTTATTCAAGATTACTCTTATTCTTCAACTGTGGAATTAGTCTCTTCAGGAACGGATCTTTTTCACTCACTAAAAAATACTGAAGAGATTTCTACAATAATTTGGATAAATCTTCATAACCAATACGAACACGACGATTCTTTAGGTTCTCTTTCACTTTTGTTAGATTCTGACTACACGTATAAGGATTTTATAAAAAAACTAGAAACACTTCAAAAACTTTATTCAGAACTCTGTTTTCTTCTACATATATCAGAAAGCGATTTTCCACTCAGAATAATGAAAATCGAGTCGGGTAGCTTATTTGTAAAAATATTTGGGGAATCTAAAGTTATACAACTTATTTCTGATCTTATCAAAGAGACAACTAGTTTTTTATATAGGAATAAAACCACTGAGGGGAAAATTGAATCAATTCCTCGCAAGACTGAAGCAATAGAATCAATTTTGAAACTAAGAGAAAAATTACAGCAAGCAGGAATTAAAGTAGATGTACTAGATGAAAGTGTTGAAAAGTCATCCATACTTTTAGCAGAAGAACTTAATTGCTTACTTGCAGGACAACCTAAAGTAGAACTGAATGGAGAAATACTTCACGTAGGAAACTATAAAACACAGAAACTTTTAGACACTAGTAACAAATATTTACTTGAAGGTGGGAAAGATTAGCGATCGCACTCCTCAACATTTCTAAATATTTAGGATTGCTTAAATCAAAGTCTTCAATCCATTTATTGATGTAATATTAATGCTTCTCCTTATTCACTAAATAGTATTGTTGACTTATAGTGTAATGCACTACATAAATCCCAGTAGTAAATATCATAAGTGAGTCTGCATTATGGGCGACTATTAGGGTTTTCAATCATTAATCCCTCACTTACAACTGCTGCATTCAACTCATTATCTGCGGACACAAAGGTAATAGGAGGTAATCCATTAGCAATGGAAATGGTGTTGACTACACGACCTACTGCTAGTTGGATAGCATCATAACCTCTTAAACCATAAGTTTCAGATAATACCATTCCAGAATTAATGATATTTTCTGTGATTTCAACAATTTGATAGTCTTTCTGTAAATCAATTTTGAACTGATTGCGTGTTACTGTTGCATCTGTAATGCTAATACTTCCACTGCGCGATCGCCTGGTAATTGCCGCTATAATTTCTACACCAGTTATTGCAGCAATAAATGCTTCATTGTTGAGAGCCGGATCAAATAGCCCCAAAACCCAAATTGATCCAGTTTCGCTAATATAACGTTTAACTAATGCGCTACTGTCTAGAAAATAAACTGCCATCTAACGGCGTTCCTCAATGATACTTTCAGAAACAGGTTTTCCCTCAGCATGAATTAGTCGTCGCTCAGTTAATGGCTCGTAAGTAGGATGCTTGATCTGTTTTACTAACCCAGAATCGATCAGGGCTTGATGAAATCCTGCTTGCTTAACAGTTTCTTCATTATCAGCAAGATACTTTTGAATTGTCTGATTCAGCTGCTGAAGCTCTTTTAGTTCAAGTGTCTCAAGCTGCTTAAGTATTTGGTTCAAAGTTTCTATTGCCATACTTTTGTAATGTATATTTCTATTGTTGATTATTTTTCACCTATAAATCATAGCAAATTATCTAAAACTGGTATGATTTATCAGTAAACTTAACTTTGTTTATAAACCATTTCCATTCTCAACTTCTTAATCTCCAATCTCAACTTATCATTCTCCATCCTCAAGTTTGCATTCTCCTCCCTAATCAACTCAACTTCATTTCTCTTACTCAAAGCCTGATTAATCGCTAACTTCCGCATATCTAGCGAAAACCAACGCTGATAAGTTTGCGTGTGAACTTGCACACTATGCCCCAAATTATCTGCCGCCGCTTTAATTGGTATCCCCAAAATATGCGCTCGGATTGCCCAAGCATGACGTAAATCATAAGGTTTAAAATCTAATCCTATCTTGCGAAACCACCAACTAACTCGCTGTGTTAATGCCGTTATCTCAGCATGATTAGTATTATCTTTTTTAGCGATCGCACTTCTCAACATCTCCAAATATTTATGATTTCTCAAATCAAAGTCCTCAATCCATTGCCGATATAATGGTAATGCTTCTCTCTCACCAGTCTTACAATCTTTATCGACTTTCCATGTCAAATCTGTATTTTCCTGACTCAACCACCAATCAATATCAGGATTAATAAAAAGTTCCCGTGGACGTAAACCAAAAACTGCTAACATTCCATACGTCCAGCGCCAAAGTTGCCAGCTATCTTGAACATTTTGATTAACTTGATTACCTCTGTTATTTTGATAATCCTCAAACTTGATAATTCCCTCAGAAATTTCTGCATCGGTCGGTATATTTCGGGAATTATTCTCAGGCATTTTGGAATATTTCGATAAATCAATTTCGATATTGAATGTCACACAAAATGCTGCGATCGCTCTGGCTGCATTATATTTAGCCCACTCTTTATCGATTTGTTCAATTGAACTTATCAGATTTTCAGCAGTAGCTAAATCTTTGGGATTCGTAAATCGCTTTGTTCGGGAAAAGTAATAAAAGAAAGTATGTTCACTTTTCGTTGTGCGTTTGTGAGTTTTAAAATACTCTTCTTCAAATTTTTCGAGTAATTCTCCTATAGTTTTAAAATCTTTTTTAATTGCCTCATTTACTAAATATTTATCATTCCATTCAAAAGTTTTACGAGCGATTAATTTCCCTAATTCATAGGCTTCTTCCTCAGCTGTTTTGAGTCCATCTAAGTTAGAAGGAATATTCAAACTGATATTGTATTGTTTTCTGCCAGTACCGTTGCTGTCTTTGTCTCCCGGCTTAATTGGCAATGTCGCTCGTAATTGCAGACTTCCATTCGATTCTCTAATTGTCACCTTTGCTTTTGCAGACTTCAAACGCAGATTAACTTTCTCTAATTCCAGTAGTACTTTGGTTCTCATGTGTTCTTTTTGCTGCTGTGCTTGCAGAGATGAGCAAAAAAACGGGCGATAAAAAAATCGCCTTGGTTCAGGAAAACATTTAGATGATGCGTGAGTCCTGAACCTAGTTATGCTGTGTTTTTAGCCTATATTTAGTCTAAAAATAAATGTGCTATTAGCGAACAATGCTTATCGCTGACACTGTTTACTGCAAACATTAGGCTGTTGAAAAGAATTAAACCACAAAAAGGATTACTCCGGCCCTTATCACGGTTATGACGGCTTCGCCATCTTCGCACGCGATATGGACTTGGCACTTAACAGCCCAACCTGGGCATTAATTGGCGCTCCTTGGAATGAAAAAGCTCAGGCTAAGAAGGCTGAAGCTAAGGCTAAGGCTGCCGTTTAGGGAAATGGGAGAGTGAGATAAGTAAGGATAACCTGGGGCTAAAACCCCAGGGGGGAGTTGGCAATACAAAATTCAAAATTGAAAGATTAAAAATTTATTTTGATTTTTGCATTTTGAATTTTGAATCATATTTCCACTCCCTACTCCCCACTCGCACCTCAATCAGTAAAAGAATTCAGTAACCTTGGAGTCCAGAAGAAATGCCTCAGAATCCAGAAAAAATTCAAGATCACGTCGAGTTATTCCACCAGCCTGAGTACCAACAGCTATTTGAAAACAAAAAGCAGTTTGAAAACGGTCACGAACCCGAAGAAGTACAACGGGTTGCAGAGTGGACAAAGGGTTGGGATTATCGTGAAAAGAACTTCGCTCGTGAAGCGTTAACCGTTAACCCTGCTAAAGGCTGCCAACCACTAGGAGCAATCTTCGCTGCTGTTGGTTTTGAAGGTACTCTACCTTTCGTTCAAGGTTCTCAAGGTTGCGTTGCTTACTTCCGCACCCACTTAACCCGTCACTACAAAGAGCCATTCTCTGGTGTATCTTCTTCAATGACTGAAGATGCAGCCGTGTTTGGTGGTCTGCAAAACATGATTGACGGCTTGGCGAACTCTTACCAACTCTACAAGCCTAAGATGATCGCTGTCTGCACCACCTGTATGGCAGAAGTAATTGGTGATGACTTGCAGTCTTTCATCAACAACGCCAAGGAAGCTGGTTCAGTTCCTCAAGATTTCCCAGTACCCTACGCTCACACCCCTAGCTTTGTCGGTTCCCACATCACTGGTTACGACAACATGATGAAGGGAATTCTTTCTAACCTGACAGCAGGTCATAAGAAAGAAACCAGCAATGGTAAAATCAACTTCATCCCAGGTTTTGACACCTACGTTGGCAACAACCGCGAAATCAAGCGGATTGCTTCTTTGTTCGGCTTTGACTACACAATTCTAGCCGACAACAGCGACTACTTGGATTCACCAAACACAGGTGAGTTCGATATGTACCCAGGTGGAACAAAGCTAGAAGATGCAGCAGATTCAATCAATGCGAAAGCTACGATCGCTCTGCAAGCACACTCTACACCCAAAACCCGCGAGTACATCGAGAAAGAATGGAAGCAACCAACTTCAGTTTCCCGTCCTTGGGGCATTAAGGGTACTGATGAGTTCTTGATGAAACTCAGCGAATTGAGTGGTATCCCCATTCCTGAAGAATTGGAAATCGAACGCGGTCGTGCAGTTGATGCCATGACTGACTCTCACTCATGGATTCACGGCAAGCGCTTCGCTATCTACGGCGAACCAGATTTAGTATACAGCGTTGTTGGCTTTATGCTAGAAATGGGTGCTGAACCTGTGCATATCTTGGTTCACAACAGCAACGAAGTATTTGAAGCAGAAATGAAAGAACTGCTTGCTTCTAGCCCCTTCGGTCAACATGCAACTGTTTGGCCTGGTAAGGACTTGTGGCACATGCGTTCACTGTTGTTCACCGAACCAGTAGACTTCTTAGTTGGTAACACATACGGTAAGTACCTGTGGCGCGACACCAAGATTCCCCTCGTGAGAATCGGCTACCCCATCATGGATCGCCACCACTTACACCGCTACGCCACCATTGGTTATCAAGGTATAATCAACCTCCTCAACTGGACTGTAAACACCCTGTTTGAAGAAATCGATCGCAACACCAACATTCCTTCTAAGACAGATATTTCCTACGACTTGATTCGTTAGAAATTGCGTAGAAACACAACGTGTTAATTAAAGGGTAAAGAAGGGGAGTAGGGAATAGGGAATAGGGAATAGGGAAATATCCAAACCCAATTCTCGATGCCCAATCCCCAATCCCCAACTCCCCTTTTTCTTGATAGCATTTACCCAAGGGATTTAGATATGGAAACCATCAATCACACTCACGAACATACTCACACTCATCCTCATCCTAATTACCATCCACCTAACCAGAAAAAACGAGGGTGGTTCAACAATCTTCTTAATCCGTTGCGGCGTGTAGTGGATGGAATTCAGGTTAAAAATAATCGCTTCGCTCATCTAATCTGCCAAACAATTCCTTGTTGTTGTCCCTTTGAGCGACAAATTAAATTATTTGGGAAGTGTATTGATATCCCACCACTATGTAAACTCAATCCTTTATATGACGAATTTGTAGGATTGCGTTTCCGCGCTCTATCTTACCTCGCTGATGTATGTGGAGAGGATGTCACAAAATACATTTGTTAGTCATTGGTCATTGGTCATTAGTTATTAGTCATTAGTTGTTAGTTATTCAAAGGACAAATGACAAATGACAAAGGACAATTAACAATTAAGAGAAGAGAGATGAAAAGCACCCAAGGCAAAATCAACGAGCTGCTGACTGAGACAGGATGTGAGCATAATCAGCACAAACAAGCGGAAAAGAAAAACAAATCATGCGCTCAACAGGCACAACCTGGCGCGGCTCAAGGGGGCTGTGCCTTTGATGGTGCAATGATTGCTCTAGTGCCGATCGCAGATGCTGCTCATTTAGTCCACGGGCCGATCGCCTGTGCTGGTAATTCCTGGGGCAGTCGTGGTAGTCTGTCGTCTGGCCCTCAGCTCTACAAAATGGGCTTTACGACTGACTTGGGTGAAAATGATGTCATCTTTGGTGGCGAAAAGAAACTCTACAAAGCAATTCTGGAACTTCACGAGCGCTACCAACCAGCAGCAGTATTCGTTTATGCCACTTGCGTTACAGCCTTAATTGGCGATGATATGGATGCTGTCTGCAAAGCGGCGGCTGAGAAAATTGGTATCCCTGTTGTTCCCGTCATTGCCCCAGGATTCATTGGCAGTAAAAATCTGGGCAACCGTTTTGGTGGCGAAGCTTTATTAGAATATGTTGTCGGAACAGCAGAACCGGAACATACAACGCCCTATGATATTAACTTAATCGGTGAATACAACATCGCCGGTGAAATGTGGGGAGTAACACCACTGTTAGAAAAATTAGGCATCCGTATTTTGTCTAAAATTACGGGCGATGCTCGCTACGATGAAATTCGCTACGCCCACCGTGCCAAGCTCAACGTCATGATCTGCTCGCGAGCGCTGCTGAATATGGCGAGAAAGATGGAGGAGCGTTACAACATCCCTTACATTGAAGAGTCTTTCTACGGCATCGATGATATGAATCGCTGTCTGCGAAACATCGCCGCTAAATTAGGCGACGCTGATTTACAAGAGCGGACAGAAAAGCTAATTGCAGAAGAAACGGCTGCTTTAGATTTGGCATTGGCTCCTTATCGCGCTCGACTCAAAGGTAAGCGAGTTGTTTTGTATACTGGTGGTGTCAAGAGTTGGTCGATTATTTCGGCTGCTAGAGACTTAGGCATTGAAGTTGTTGCTACCAGTACTCGCAAAAGTACTGAAGAAGATAAAGCCAAAATCAAGAAGTTGATTGGCAACGATGGCATCATGCTGGAGAAAGGCAACGCTCAAGAATTGCTACAACTGGTTAAAGACACTCGCGCAGATATGCTGATTGCTGGTGGACGTAACCAATACACAGCTTTGAAAGCTCGAATTCCTTTCCTTGATATCAACCAAGAACGCCACCATCCTTATGCAGGTTATGTGGGAATGATTGAGATGGCGCGGGAACTGTACGAAGCTCTCTATAGCCCGATTTGGGAACAAATACGCAAACCCGCTCCTTGGGACGAGGAGGAAGTTTAATGGCGATCGTTACCGCTTCTAACAAAGCACTGACAGTTAATCCCCTCAAGCAAAGTCAAGCTTTGGGCGCAACCTTAGCCTTTTTGGGATTGAAAGGGACGATGCCCTTATTCCACGGTTCTCAAGGTTGTACTGCTTTCGCCAAAGTTGTGCTGGTGCGGCATTTCCGGGAAGCGATTCCCCTAGCTACCACAGCGATGACGGAAGTCACTACTATCTTGGGTGGCGAAGAGAATGTGGAGCAAGCAATTCTGACTCTGGTGGAAAAGGCTAATCCAGAAATTATTGGTTTATGTACCACTGGGTTAACGGAAACTAGAGGAGATGACATCGAAGGTTTTCTTAAGGAAATCCGCGATCGCCATCCCGAATTGAATGATTTAGCGATCGTTTTTGCACCTACCCCAGATTTTAAAGGTGCGTTACAAGATGGCTTTGCTGTTGCTGTCGAAAGCATAGTTAAGGAAATTCCTCGCGCAGGTGGACTCAGAACTGAACAAGTCACGGTTTTGGCGGGTTCTGCTTTCACACCTGGGGATGTACAGGAAATCAAAGAGATAATCACATCCTTTGGATTAGTGCCGATCTTTGTACCTGACCTTGGCGCTTCTCTAGATGGACATTTAGAGGATAATTACAGTGCGGTTACAGTCAGTGGAACTACCTTAAAACAGCTACGAGAAGTAGGTAGTTCTGCCTTTACCCTGGCATTAGGTGAAAGTATGCGGGGGGCTGCCAAGATTCTGGAAGAACGCTTTGGCACACCTTACGAGGTGTTTGGCGAACTGACGGGATTAGAACCAGTAGATGAATTTATCCAAGCATTGGCGATTCTGAGCGGTAACAGCGTACCCGAAAAATACCGCCGCCAACGTCGTCAGTTGCAAGATGCGATGCTGGACACTCACTTTTATTTTGGTGCAAAACGAGTTTCCCTCGCACTGGAACCAGATTTGTTGTGGTCAACCGTGCATTTCCTGCAATCGATGGGAGCGCAAATTCATGCAGTGGTGACAACCACGCGATCGCACCTCTTAGAAAAACTCCCGGTTAAAAGCATCACTATCGGCGACTTGGAAGACTTTGAGAGTCTAGCAGGCGGTTCTGATTTGCTAATTGGTAACTCGAATGTCGGTGCGATCGCAAAACGCCTCTCGATTCCTCTTTATCGTTTAGGATTGCCCATTTATGACCGTTTAGGTAATGGTCAATTTAATAAAGTTGGCTATCGAGGCACGATGGAGCTTTTATTTGGCATCGGCAACCTATTTTTAGAGGCAGAAGAAGCGAGAGTTAAACAGTTCCAAGAGTTCGGAACTGTGAGCGCTGAGTTTTGAATTCACACTTGAAATTCAAAACAGTTCAGTTAAGAGTTGATCCTCCCTAACCCTCCTTAAAAAGAAGAAAATTTAGCCCCCCTTATTAAGGGGAGCCAGCGCGGTCTTGGGGGTTTCCCCCATGAGCGACTGGCGTGGGTTGGGGGGATCTTCCGAGGCTAAATATTACTAACTGAACCGTATTGCTTCAAAATTCAAAACTTTAGAGAGGAGAATTACAATGAAAATAGCCTTCACGACGAGCGACCGAGTTCATATTAACGCCCACTTCGGATGGGCAAAAATGATTGATGTTTACGAAATTTCCGATGAGGGATATCACTTCGTAGAAACCCTCACCTTTGAAGGCGAACTCAAAGAAGACGGAAATGAAGACAAAATCACCCCAAAACTTGAGTCAATAGGCGACTGTACGATTATTTACGTAACAGCAATTGGTGGTAGTGCCGCCGCTCGGTTAATCAAGAAAGGTGTCACCCCAGTGAAGGCGCGATCGGAAGAAGAAGAAATTAGTGAAGTGCTAAACAAGCTAGTGAAAACCCTCAAAGGTAATCCTCCACCTTGGTTGCGTAAAGCTTTGCAGCCAAAAACCACAAACTTTGCTGATGAAATCGAAGACGAAGCAACAGTATGACCGCAAATAATAGTGTTAACGGAACCGCTACAACTGAAGTCTTGAACTCACCTTTTCTTAAGGTATTAATCAAACAAATCCGTGGTCAAGACAGTTATGGAGTTTATCGTACTTGGTCGGATGAGTTGATTCTCAAACCCTTTATTGTTACCAAACAAAAGAAACGGGAAATCTCCGTTGAGGGCGAAGTTGATGCGGTAACTCAAGCCCGGATTATGGCATTTTTTCGAGCTGTAGCGGCTGGGATTGAACAAGAAACAGGTTTGATATCCCAGGTTGTAGTTGATTTGAGCCATGAAGGATTTGGCTGGGCGCTAGTTTTTTCTGGTCGTCTTTTGCTAGCTGTGAAAACCTTGCGAGATGCTCATCGCTTTGGCTTTGACTCGCTAGAGAAACTAGCAGAAGAGGGAGAAAACTACGTCAAAAAAGGCCTTGATTTGGCGAAGCGCTTTCCTGAAGTTGGCAAAATTTAATTAGTCATTGGTCATTTGTACTGAGCGAAGCCGAAGTATTGGTCATTAGTAAAAGACAAATGACTAATGAAAGAGGACAAAGGACGAAGGACAAATGACTATTGAGGAACTACAAGGACAAATCAGACGGCTGAACAGCAAAGCAGGTCAAATGAAAATGGATCTGCATGATTTAGCTGAAGGGCTACCAACAGATTACAACCAACTTATGGATGTTGCCGCCGCAACTTATGAAATCTATCGCCAGTTAGATGAACTTAAGCAGCATCTAAAACAATTGGAAAATGCTAAATGACCTAAGAGGAAAAAGATACAAGCCCCTAAAATCATGGGGATTGTTAATTTTGACTTTTGACTTTTGACTTTTGAATTCGGAGCAAAGCGACGTGACTGGAACTATTGATGAATTCAAGAAGCTCGTAGATGCAGAAGAATTTTTCCAATTCTTTAATATGTCCTACGACTTAGAAGTTGTGAATGTGCATCGTCTACATATTCTGAAAAAGTTTTCTCAACACATGCAGGAAATTGATGATAATTCTCCTGACTTGAGTCAAGAAGAGAAATTAAATCAATATTCTTTGGCTTTGCAAAAAGCTTATCAGTTATTTACCGAATCGACAGCTTACGAACAAAAGCTGTTCAAAGTGTTTAACGACAAGCCGAAAAATGTAGTCACACTGACAGAAATCACTTCTGATTAGGAGGTATAAATTGGTTAACCTAACGCCTACCGAATTAGAACGCTATCGTCGCCAAATGATGCTTCCAAATTTTGGCGAAACAGCACAGAAACGCTTGAAGTCAGCGACAGTTCTGGTGACAGGTGTGGGGGGATTAGGCGGTACGGCGGCGCTTTACTTAGCAGTAGCGGGCGTTGGGCGGCTAATCCTAGTCCGGGGTGGTGACTTGCGGCAAGATGATATGAATCGTCAGGTTCTCATGACTGATGATTGGGTAGGTAAGCCAAGGGTATTCAAAGCTAAAGAAACTCTGGATGCGATTAATCCTGATGTCCAAGTGGAAGCTGTTCATGATTACATCACCCCGGAAAATGTAGATTCGTTAGTGCAGTCGGCTGATATGGCTCTTGATTGCGCCCACAACTTTACAGAGCGCAATTTGTTAAATGAAGCGTGTGTGCGATCGCGTAAGCCAATGGTGGAAGCTGCAATGAATGGGATGGAGGCTTACCTGACGACGATTATTCCTGGTGTGACTCCTTGTCTATCTTGTCTGTTTCCAGAAAAGCCTGAGTGGGATCAGCGCGGCTTTTCAGTTCTAGGCGCTGTTTCTGGAACCCTAGCTTGTTTAACAGCACTGGAAGCTATCAAGCTAATCACCGGGTTTAGTCAGCCTCTATTATCGCAATTGCTGACAATCGACTTAAATCGGATGGAATTTGCTAAACGCCGTTCTCACCGCGATCGCTCTTGTCCAGTATGCGGTAATAGTGCGCCTTGGAGACACGCGCAATCCAATTCGATGGAACCCACAGCCACGGGTATTGCACAAAATAGTTAATTTTCGTCCCCACCTGAAATCAGAACAACTAATCGCTACAAATCAGGAGACTTAATGGCCGTTATATTATCAGAAAAAGCAGAATTTCATCTGCGAGCATTCCTCAAAGGTTCTGCACCCGATGCTAATGGCGCAACTAAAGGTGTCCGCATCTCTGTAAAAGATGGTGGTTGCAGTGGCTATGAATATGCGATCGATATCACCAGCAAGCCCCAACCAGATGATTTGGTAAGTCAGCAAGGCAAAGTGCTAGTTTACGTTGATGCCAAAAGTGCGCCTTTATTAGACGGAGTTATTGTTGACTTTGTTGAGGGAGTGATGGAAAGCGGTTTTAAATTCATCAACCCCAATGCAACTGATACTTGTGGTTGTGGAAAGTCTTTTAAAACAGATGACGGTACGCCTACTGGTGTACCTTGCAGCTAAAGCTAACATTATTTCGTTAGTGCTAAGTCAATTGTAGAGATTTCCCATAGACACACTCCGCAGAGTTTCAATGCTCTTGAGGTAGCTTCTAGTTTGCTTTACATCCCTTACCCCTATAGAGAAGCTAACTAAACTTAGCATCTCTGTAAGAAGAAGGGAAGCAAAAAGTAGGATAGGTTGTTCAAAAACTTCAGAAATTACACCAACTGTATAACGTTTGAGGAGAATCGGAAAATGGCTTCCTACCAAGTTAGATTAATCAACAAAAAAGAAGACATCGACACCACAATTGAAGTTGACGAAGAGACCACTATCTTAGAAGCAGCAGAAGAAAATGGTATTGAATTGCCTTTTTCCTGCCATGCAGGATCTTGCTCTAGCTGTGTAGGCAAGGTTGTTGAAGGTGAAGTTAATCAAGAAGATCAAAACTTTCTAGATGACGATCAGGTTTCTAAAGGATACGCTCTACTTTGTGTAACTTATCCTCGCTCTAATTGCACAATTAAGACACATCAAGAAGCATATCTAGTCTAAACACTTTGGTTGCTGCTTTTGGTAACTAAATAAAACATGAAGGATGAAGGATGAAAATATACTTCCTTCTTCCTTTCACAATTTCTAATTTATAATTAAAATGTTTACCAGTTTTAGTGTTACTGGCTGTTCATTAGAGTTATTGAAAACGGGAGAGCGAGGAATCGTAGCTTTCTGTAAAACTCAGGATAAAATAATCTTGAAAAAACTTAGATTAATGGGAATAGTGACAGGAAGTCACGTCACTTTAAAACAATACTTTCCTTCTTTAATTATTAACATTGATAACATAGATTTGGCACTAGATTTAGAAAGTATCCGAGCCATTTATATTCGCGTTATTAATCATTCTACTAATTAGTATTTATATATAATTTTACTTAACTATGTATGAACAATAAAATTACTGAATTTTTAAAGTAAGTTGGGTATCTATGATTTTCAGTTATTAAAAATTTAATATTAATGCTGTAATGAAGCTTGACTAAACTATTGAATTCTTTTAGTTACTAAATTATATAAATTCAATTTTATATGAAAAATAGAGCGGCTTGCAAAGGAAGCCAACTCTATTTTTTAATCAACAGCAACTATCACATCTGATGATTTAATCACAGCATAAGCCTGTTTACCTTCTGCAAGTGATAGCTTTTCCGCTGATGATTTTGTGATGATTGATACTAGCTCTACTCCTGGCGCTAGTTCTAAAGTTATCTCAGTATTAACTGAACCATGTACAACTTTTTTGACAGTACCCTTAAGAGAATTACGAGCGCTAATTTCCATGTTTTTACTTCGCTAATTTCAACTATTTATACTTTAGTAAGTTAGCAAGTTTTGATTTTAAAACCAGTTTTTTTAAAAATATCTTAATAATTTGAAATAATTCTCATTTACTTAACACTGGTACATCTGCTTTGCAAACATTACAAAAATGAATGGGACAGTCGTTTGCTGCAAAAAGCAATATAAAACAATTAAAACAACTAACTATTAATAGATATTATCATCAATTTAATATAACTATTTACTTATGTATAAACACTGAGGTTGTAAAATATTTGCGTATTTATAATAACTAGACTAAAAAGAGGTTTATATTGTGCAGAATCGAGTTAATACAACAAGGCCAAATTTATTTTTTGAACACTTAAGCCCAGGTGTAGGTGTAGGTTTCCCTGTTCCTAAAGACTGGTTGCCAATAACAAGTTTTCCTTTACTAATCATAGTAGGTATGACTGGCGTGGGAAAAAGCACAATCACAAAAGCTTTGGCTGAAGAAGGCTTGGATTTCACACTTTTACCTAATCGTCGTGTTTTAACGGAACGCGTAATAATTGCACCAATGTTAAAAATACAAGAAAAACTCGTACAGCCACATTGCCGAATTAAACGCCTAGCTTATACTCGCCTTTATCGAGAATACTTTCCTGGCGGAATGGGTCACATTTTAGCTTCGTTGCACGTCAATCCCGAACAAGTCAACTCTATGTTAGTTTTTGATGGTTTGCGTGGTGAAAATGAGGTTCGCTATGCAGCTACGGCTTTAAAAAATTCTAAGTTTGCAATGTTGACTGCACCAAATATGGTGCGTATAGAAAGGCTTTTGAAACGCCATGATTCTTTTGACTATATTGCTAATCAAGAGTTAGAAAATAATCGTCAAATTGTCCCAGAAATACTGACTAATTTTGCTAGTTTGGGAGTACCAGAGGCCTCTGCCTATTTTACTCCTAAAGAAGAACAAGAAATTTTAGAAATTGCAAAAAAACGAGTTGTTACAGATGTAGAATTGCGCGAGAAACTAAAAATATTTGTGGAAGAGAGTCAAAACTATGATCCGGTTCCCACGGAACAGATTTTAAAAGCAATGGATACAAGCGATCGCTCTCTTATAATTAATACTATAACCAGTCCCCAAGAATCAGCCAAAGCAATTATTTCTCAATTATGCAAATCTGTTGATATAAAAACTAGCAAATAAGCATAACTAGTGACAATTAGCACAAAGGATAAATCAGTGTCGCTCTCTGAATTTGCAATTGTAGAAAGCACTCTCCGTGAAGGCGAACAATTCGTCAAAGCCAATTTGTCTTCAGATGATAAAGTCGAAATTGCTGAGGCCCTTGCTGCATTTGGAGTGGAATATATAGAGTTAACGTCACCAATCGCTTCACCTCAATCTAGACGAGACTGTGAACGATTGGCTCGGTTAGGCTTACCATCCAAAATATTAACTCACATTCGCTGTCACTTAGAAGATGCCAAAATTGCTCTATCAACAGGCGTAGCCGGGATTAATTTAACTATAGGTAGTTCTTCTTTGATGCGTCAGTTTAGTCATGGTAAAAATATTAATCAAATTATTGATTTAGCATCTGAAGTTTTAACTTTTATTCATCAGCAAGCTCCTGATATTGAGTTACGATTTTCTGCTGAGGATTCGTCACGTACGCCCATAGAAGATTTAATCACAATTTACTCGGCGATTGAAAAATTAGGAGTTGTCAAACGTATAGGAATTGCCGATACGGTAGGAATTATTACTCCGATGCAAATATTTGAATTAGTGAAGACTTTGCGCCAGTTCACCAATTTAGATATTGAGTTTCACGGTCATAATGATACAGAATGTGCAAATGCTAACAGTTATACAGCACTAGAAGCAGGAGCAACTCATATTGATACTTGTGTTCTGGGTATTGGTGAACGCAATGGTATTACCTCACTAGCTGGATTTATAGCTAGGTTATATGCTACAAATCCAGAACAGATTAAATCTAAATATCGTTTGGATCAACTTGGTTACTTGCATGAATTAGTTGCAAGGAAAGTAGGAATTTCTATTCCTTTTAACCACTGTGTTTTTGGTGAGAGTGCTTTTAGTCATAAAGCTGGCATTCATACGAAAGCTATGCTTAATAACTCTGAGACTTATGAGGCTATTAATCCCCGGAGTTTTGGTGTGACGCGCTCAATTTTAATTAATCATAAATTGGCTGGAAAACAGGCGGTTAATCACCGAGCTAATGAATTAGGACTTTCATTTAATTTGTCTCAGCTTCAAGATATTACCCATAGATTGAAAACTTTAGCTGACAAACAAAGTCTTACCATCGAAGATGTAGACAATATTTTATATTCTTATCATTGCCAATAGTTTTAAAAATATACGTCTTTCCTTCTTAAAACGCTGCCTTCTTCAAGAAGCCAGCGATATAGAGCCATCTTTATTACATATCTGTTATTAATGTATATTATGAAATAAAACTGTAATATTTACTGCTTTTAAATTATTTTTCAAGCTTTTTTAAGAAAAATATCTATTGATCTTTATAAATGATTCAGAGTTTAAACTTCTAAAGTTGATAGCATATATGTAAGTGAAAAGAATTTAAATAACATTTTTATAAAAATGGTGGGCATTGCTCACCATTCTATTTGCCAAGCACATTTATATTAGTAAATTAGTACAAATTAAGCTAACTAAGGAATACTTATGAATCGAACCAACAGCTATAATTTGAGTGAAGCAACAACCCAATGGTTAATAGAAAAAGGCTATAATCCCAGCGATTTAAATCAGACAGGTGGAAATGGCGATACAGCTTTGATGAAAGCGACAAGAAAAGGAGTTTATACAGTCGTCAAAGAATTAATTGATGCAGGTGCGGATATCAATGCTCGAAATAGCGATCGCAACAATGCTTTATGGTTTGCTTGTTTTGGTAATCACTACGATTTAATTAATTTATTGTTGGCTCATAACATTGATATTAATAACCAAAATGATAACGGTGCAACTGTTTTAATGTACGCAGCATCAGCCGGAAAGACAGAAGTTGTCAAGTCACTTTTACAACATCATCCTAATTTATATTTAAAAAACTTAGACGATTATAAAGCGATAGATTTTGCTAGTAACGTAGAAGTCTTAAGGATAATTAAAAATGCCATCAAGTCAGATATCGGGCAAAGCATATCATGACGCTACCAAGCATTCTTACTTATCGGTACAACTTGACCCAAATTATGTAGATGCTTCAACACAGCCATCTTCATTTAAAGTTTATCCCAAGTTTTATCGGAGAGTGAAATTAAATCTCAATAATCCTGTTCATGCTTTTATCTCATTAACCAGTGCGATAACACTAGAAAAAGTATATAAAGATGGCCCTTATAAATTGCGGGTGAATCCATCAGCAGGCGCTCTGTATCCTACAGAAGTTTACGTACAGATTCGCGGCATTGAGGGAATAGTAAATGGTATATACCATCTAGAAGTTGAGAATAATTGTCTAACTCTCATCTATGAATTAATTGATGATGGGTTAGAGAGTTATATTATACCAGGTAAATGTATCAACGGATTCATCTTTTTAATCAGTTGTGTTTATTATAGGTCTAGCTGGAAATATCAAAATAGAAGCATAAGATATTGCTTCTTAGATAGCGGACACCATTTAGGCGCGATCGCAGCTTCAGCTTTTCTCCACAACCGAGATATACAACTAATTTTTGACTTTGATAAACTCACTCTCAATTCAGATTTGGGATTTGAGAATAAAGAGTTTATTACTGCTTGTGCGGTGTCAGGAGAAGTACAAGACAAGAAAATGAGAGGCTTAAGGCTGAAAGTTCCTTTTGTCTGTGGTACTGATTATTTTGAATCCAATCAATTTATTGAAGATGCCTATCAAGCAACTACTTTACAAAAGAGTTGTCAGCAGAAATTAGAGTATCCTCAATTTGATTTTGATCGGGATAAATTTTATCAAACTGTTTGGGATAGACGTTCTATTAGACGTTTCCGGAAAGAGGCTATTTCTCAAGAAGATTATTTATATGTAGTGCAACAACTTCAGCAATCAATACCGACAGAAAACTATGAGGAAATAGAAATTTACTCAGTGGTGCATCGAGTAGAAGGAATGACACCTGGGTTATATAAAGGTACGTATCTGGTTAAAGTAGGTAACTTTAGTGAAAAGACAGGTTACTTATGTATTAATCAAGCTATTGCTAGAGATGGCGCTGTAACTTTATTTTTTGTGTCAGATTATTTAAATTATCAAAATGCTATGCAAATAGCTGGTTTTCTAGGACAGAGGCTTTATTTAACTAGTAATTATTTGGGGATTCAGTGTAGTGGGATTGGTGCTTATTATGATGATGAAACCCAAGAATTATTAGAAACGAATAAAGATGTACTTTATGGAATGGTGATTGGAATATAAGCAGGAAACTAAAGAGATATGGCTAGAAAGATGTATTACTTTAATGGTGATGATTCACATCCTATGCAACCGACATCTGCGGATATTATACTGCGGCAACAGCTAGAGGATTCTATTAGCAGATACTTTTATGACGCGTGCGATCGCGCAATTCAAAATCTTCTGTCTGATTGTCGGTGGTATGTCACAACCCACGCTAATGCTCTAACATTGGTAATTGAATGTCCCGATCAAGTTATTAATTGGCGGGTTTTACAAAAAATTGTGCCAATGGGAACATTGCTATATGGAATTGTTAACAGTGCTAAAATCCGTGTTTGTCCGCCAGAGAGTCAAGGCATACCTTTTGAAATGAGGGTAGATGAACTTTCTGTTTATCGGGATTGGGCTTAAGATAAGAGAGACGCGATTAATCGCGTCTGTACAGGAGTTATGAGTTAGGAATTTTTACTTATTATTCTGACTGATAAGTGCAGCTACCTCTTCAAAAACCAAATCAGCAGAATGTTTGACAACAGGACTTAACTCTAGTCCCAAACCAAGATTTGCCGCCTCAATTAAATAAACTGTCACATCTTCGGGAAAATCATTTTGAAAGATTTTCCGTCCAGCGGCTAAAGCATTATCCCAGCGAAAATCGTGCAAGTTATAACTAGGTTCTGGCAAAGCTTCCAGTTCTTTTCCTGGAACTTTAAACACAGCACCAGGTTCAGAACCAGTTGAACTTGCATCAATAATTACTAATTGTTTACTACCTCTAGCTTGAAACATTACTTCCATCCCTGCGGTGCCACAGTCATAAACTCGCACATGAGGATAAGGGTTTTCAGCTAGATATTTTTGTAAGCGTTGGGCAATGATTACGCCTACAGCGTCGTCATTGCGATTGAGATTGCCGCAACCGATAATAGTTAACATGGAATGCTGAAATAATTTAGGCTCCTATGATGCCAGCAAACTGCTAGCATAAAGGTAATAATCCGCTAGTGGAATAGCACTAGCAAAGGAGGCAGTATGGCAACAATTACCATTCGTAATATATCTGATGAGTTAGTCGATCGCATTAAACGCTTGGCAGGAGAAAAAGGGATTTCGATGGAGCAAGAAGTCCGCGATTTGTTGCAAAAACGTTACGGTCAACGTGATGAAGTGCTTACTCGTATTCGTCAACGGGCAGAGGCGTTACCAATGGAATCAGAAAGTCTGGTGCAGACTTGGAAATCAGAAGGACGACTCTGATGGTGATTGATACGATGGTATTTGCCTATGCGCTCTTACACGTAGAGGATAGGTATGAACAGGCGATCGCTGCTTTAGAAACTGTAGATCAGATTATAGTGCCTGATTCGTTGTTTGCCGAGTTGGGCAATGTGATTTGGCAATGGATACAATTTCGGCAACTACCGTTGCAAATAGGTTTAGATGCGCTGCAAGATGCTGAGGCATTGGTTGATGTAATGATTTCTAGCTCTCAAATTCGGGATGTCGCTCTGAAACTGGCAATCGAGGCAAGTCATTCGTTCTACGATACATTATTCGTCGCAGCAGCAATTCAATCTGACACTCAGGTGCTAACTTAACGATCGCAAACTGGCGGCTAAATTTAGCGATCGCGTTGTATTACTATAATCAGCTAATTTATGATGGACAGAAGCTTTGTTTGCGAATGTCATTTGCAAACAAAGCTTTTTGTCTAAAGTCCAAAATATAGACAAAGCCTCTGAGAAACTAAATTATCAGCAGGAAACTAAAACTCTACACCATGTTTCTTGGCGATTTCATTCAGTTTATCATACTGATCTTGTGACACTTTAGTTAATATCTCTTCAGCCTGTTCTTTAGTACTTCCTTCTTTAGGAATTAAATACTTGACATAAAGAGATACAAAATCAGCTGCGATCGCTAAACCGGATAAAGCGTGTTTATCAGCTTCCTTGCCAGCGATCGCAGCTACCAAACCGGCTTTAATTGGGTCTGGTTTAACTTTCATGAACTGCTCGACAAGTTTAGGAACGTAGTCTTCTGGTGGCAAATTAGCTAACTTACTTTTATCAGGAGTAAAGTTACATTCTGCGGCTTTTGCCTGCTCTAAAACACACCATTCTATGTATTCTTGCAATGCTGCATCGGGAACGCGAGGGAGATAATTATGTAGCGCTAAATCAGACACAAGCTTACCGTGTAAATTGCTGTTTATGCAAATGCATTAACGCAAGCCTAACCCACTATTTCTATAAGTTTTAGTGTGGTACGCTACGAGTTTTGAATATCAGGCATTAGGAATAGGGCATTGGGAATAGGGCATTAGAAAATCTCTGTTCCCTTCCTAATTTCTATTCCCTAATAACTCGCCTTAGATGTTCTTGTCCCCAGTCGCAAAGAGCTTTTAAGACAGGTATGAGAGTTCTGCCATAATCTGTAAAAGAATATTGCACTTTTAAAGGTACATCTGAGTATACTTTTCGGTTAACAATTCCATCATTTTCTAGTTCACGAAGTTGTTGAATCAACATTTTTTCAGTAATTTCAGGAATCAATTGTTTCAATTCGCTGTATCGTTTGGCTTCATCCTTCAAGTGCCAGAGAATCAAAATCTTCCATTTGCCACCTAAAACTTTTAGCGTTGTTTGCACAAATGATGTGCCTTCAGTTTGCTTTTCTGACATATATTATGCGAACTTACAAAAAAGTAAGTACTTCCCAAAAAGTAAGTATAAGTATATTTTTGGATTAGAGTAATTCTTATTTCGACGGTATAAAGGAAAAGCATGGAAGTTTTAGGTGCAACGGCCCTGGTAACTGGCGCAAATGGAGGTTTAGGTAAGTATTTTGTAGAGGGATTGAGAGCGCAAGGTGTAGCCAAAATTTATGCTGGCGCTCGCAAGGTAGATGCTTTAGCTGAACTGGTTGCAACTGATCCGCAGCGAATTATCCCGATTCAGTTAGAAATTACTGATGAAGAATCTGTTCGCCAAGCTTCACTAAAATGTCAGGATGTCAACTTGTTGATTAACAATGCTGGTGTGGGCTTGAACCAGGGATTGATTGCTGCACCTGATTTGTCTTCCGCCAGAGCAGAAATGGAAGTTAATTATTTTGGGACGTTGATTATGTGCCGTGCTTTTGCTCCCATCTTGAAACAAAATGGAGGTGGAGCGATCGCTAATATGGTTTCAATGGTGGCGCGGGTAAATCTTCCTTTTAATGGCAGCTATGGCGCTTCTAAAGCAGCAGTTTTGTCATTGACTCAGGCGGTTCGGGCAGAGTTGGCGGCTCAAAAAACGCTTGTGGTAGCAGTGTTACCAGGAGCTATCGATATTGGCATGGGTAAATCTTTCCCCGATCCAAAAGTACCTCCAGAAGAAGTAGTTCGGGATGCACTGCAAGCTGTGGTTGATGGGCTAGAAGAAGTTTATCCAGGTGAGCAGGCCAAGCAACTCAATGAGCAACTGATGCAAGATCCTAAAGCAGTTGAAAAGTTTATTGCGACATTTTTACCAGGTTAAATGAGTTGATGGAGCAATGTCTCTGACGGGTGGTTCCTGAGCGCAGCCGTTGGCGCAGCCTCTCGTAGAGAAGTGCGGGCTACGCCTACGCATTTTTGGTGTTATCTATTCGTGTAAACTAGGGCACACTGTAAAGCAAGTATAAATATATAATTTGTTCATGAAACCTGCTTTACATAAAGGGCAACTAATCACATGGAAGGACGATCGCGGGTTTGGTTTCATACAACCCGATGATGGTAGCCAAGAAGTCTTTCTACACATTACAGCATTGAAAGAGGTTAACCGTCGTCCCCAAGTTGGTGATTTTGTTTGTTATCAACTTACAGCTAGTAAAGATGGCAAGGTACGCGCTTTTAATGCTTCAATCAAAGGAGTTACATCAAAGTCCTCACCTTCTGCTGCACCAAAGAAGTCTATATCCAGAACTGTAGACAAATCTACATCATTAGCATTAAAGACATTAATTCTATCTTTACTACCTGGGTTGGGTTCAATCCATCTTGCACTAACAACTGGCAACCCAATTCCGCTAATTCTTTATCCTGTTATGAGTTTCATTACCTTTGGACTATATGCCGATGATAAGTCTCGCGCACAACAAGGACGATGGAGAACGCAAGAAAATACTTTGCATCTGTGCGAATTTATGGGTGGTTGGTTAGGTGGATTTGTTGCTCAACAGAAGCTACGTCACAAAAGCAGCAAAGTTTCTTATCAAGTTGTATTTTGGGTGATAGCAATTCTTCACATCGTATTTTGGTTAGATTGGCTATTTTTTGGTAAAACGTTGATAAATCTGTTTTTCAGTATTGCTTCTAGGGGTAAGTAAGTTTAGTCTGATTGTCATAGATCGCTCAGTTAGATGATCGATCAGCTGTAAGTGAGCGTTGTCGATGATTGTGATATGAAAACTTTTACTGCGATCGCTAAAAGAGATCCTGACACTAAATTCTATTCTATGTTGGCTATGTCCCTGGCTAGACCGACTGAAGCCCTTGGTGGATTACAAAAGTTATTAACACAAACATTATTCAGTAAGTCGTCAGCCGCTACTGATGCTTACTGTTAGACTGCATTCCAAGGTGGGAACAATTGCAAAGTTAACATCTGAGAAAAATTGCAATCTATGGCAACTCTAAATCTTAATATTCCTCGGTTTTACTGCTTTCTTCGCAAAGAGTTTCTTTATGATGGCACTGCACATCACAATGAGTTCATTCAAGTGTGCGTTTTTGGAGTTGCCTCCATTTCTGGCAGGGCACTTGGTTTTCATGTCCTGACTGATAATGGCGCTGTGATCTGGCGTTTGCCCATAAATGCTCTATGTCATAAGATAAACGCACCTTCAATGCCAGTTGATTATTTGCAGTTTTGGGACTGCTTTAGTTATGAGGTCACTTGTACCAAATTTGATCGACTGGCTGAAAATAGAGTTAGAGTTCATCTGAAGGATGGAGCTTGGGAAGGTGGACAGTATATGTTTACACTCGACTGGTATGGCAATGAAGATTCTGAAGAAGCGGGCGAAGGTGGGCATAAATGCGCTCACATCATTGCTTTGGATAATGGAAACTTTGGCGCTCAACCTAATAATAGGCTGCAATGGTTTTGCCCTGCCTTCGTTACACCTTTCAAAGAGAAACCAGATTACATAACCAATACACACGTTTGGAAAGTTGAACGAGAGCAAGAAACTTCCACTGGCTATTTCTACGATTCCAATCAGATGCACTCACAAGAGCAAGTCCACTTGTATGCAAAAGGATCGCGAACACAAGCTGATTTATCAAAGAATCATAACCACTCCAGTAGCACAGATCGCATAAGTGTTACTCTCGCTCTACAAGAAGATTAGAGCCGATGGACTAGCCCTTAGTACGACTAATGCAGCCGATATTAAGCTGTCCGAAAACGTGCTAGTTCTTCACCAGTTTTCGCATCATGGGCGTGAACTGTACACACCAAACATGAATCAAACGATCGCGCCACATGACCAACTTCCACTGGATCGCTAGAATCGTAAATGGGTGTGCCAATTAACGCTTCTTCAATGGGGCCGCGGATTCCTTCACCGTCACGAGGGCCGATATTCCAAGTACCTGGGGCAATCACTTGGTAGTTCTTAATCTTACCGCCCTCCACTTCTACCCAGTGAGATAAAGAACCGCGTGCTGCTTCCGTTGCACCCCAACCGCGACCATCTTTTTCTGTGGGTTTGATATACCAGGGGTCGTTTAATTTGAATTCGCGTAAACAGTGTTCAGCTTGTCTATATAACTTGACAAGTTCGTGAACTCGTGCAAGCTGACGCACATGAATACTAGCACCACCCATCTCCTTGAATACATCTAGAATAAAGCCGTCGTAGTGTTGCCAAGATTCGCCATGTTGACCACCAGCTACTAATTGCCGCGCTAAGGGGCCAGTTTCCAAACGTCCGAAGTCTTTGTGAAGGACTGCACTCGACCAAGAGTAAGCGTTATCGAAGTCTTTGGTATTGATTGCAGTGGGTTTAGTGGTGCGATCGCTAGGGTGAATATCTTCTGTCCCTTCATCGTACCAAGAGTGAGTTGTATTCTCGCGTGTAAATGACTGATCCATTAAAACGTGAGTGTCTGCGAAGCTGTCGTACACTCCACTTTTCATGATCATCGCCGCATTTCGTCCTTCGATAGTTGGCTTTTGGTATTTATCTTCATGGGCTAAATATCCCCAAGTGACATATTTACCAACACCAGCGCCATATCTATCTAAACCGATGTCTAAACCCATGCGCCAATAAAAACCTAAGTCGGAATCCCGATGATTTCGGTCTTCATCTAACCAATCTCTAAAGTCATCATAAGTTTGGATTTGTTCGTAACGTTCTAAAGAACAACCCAACCACACTGGTTCTAACCAATTGGTGCGGAAATATTCGAGAAGCGCCCAAGCGCGGGTAATGTCTGTTAAAGTTGGGGCGCACATTACACCGCCAGGAACCATGTAGCTAGAATGGGGCCATTGTCCGCCTAAAAGTGCATAAATTTCTACGGGTTTAGCGGAAATTGTTATGCCTAGTTCATAAGATTTGCCTGTGAAAGCAGCAAAGCGTCTCACGGCTTCCTCATAAAAGCGACTATGACGGTATTTTTTATTGGTTAAATCAATGGCAAACAAACCATAAAAGTAGCGGGGGATACTTTGAATTGTCTCTACAATTTGACCGAGATTTCTTGCCAAAATGGCATTGCGGGGAACTTCTGTTTCCCAAGCTGTATCTAATGCCCAAGATGCACAAGTCAGGTGAGAACCGCCGCAAATTCCGCAAATGCGAGGTGTGACAATTAATCCGGCTTGGGGATCTTTACCGCGTAAAATAACTTCAAATCCGCGAAATAGTTCAGCGTGTGTCCAAGCGTTGACTACCCGCCCATTCTCAATATCAACTCGGACATCTAAATCGCCTTCAACTCTACCAACGGGCGAAATGTCTAATGATTGAATTCCCATTTGTTATTTGTCCTTTGTCCTTTGTCATTGGTCATTTGTCATTGGTCATTGGTCATTGGTCATTGGTCATTGATTTTTCACAAATGACAAAGGACTAATGACTAATGACTAAACTGTAAAAAAGTCTTCTTCTGCCCAAGGTGGTGCTGCATCTTTTGCAACCATTGTGAGTAAGGCGTAGTCTTTTTTGTTGACTCCTGGCGGTAATTCTTTGGGAACTCCCATTACTGTTTGGGTTTTAAATACGGTTCCTGGTTTGAGGTCAAAGAAGGGAAATTCTGGTTCTGTGCAACCTAAACAAGGCATCCCAGCGCGGGTTTTGGAAGAGACGCGGTTCCATAGGATGCGGTTGCAGGAAGAATGAGTCATGGGGCCGCGACAACCCAAGTCATAAAATAAGCAGCCTTTACGCTGGCCAAATTCGGCGGTTGAAGCTTTGTAGGCAAAGTGGATGTTGCGGGTACAACCTGTTTGGGTGTAGGTGTTGAAGAAGGTTTGGGGACGATTTAGTTCATCAAAAGCAATGTCTGCTATGCGTCCAGTAGCGATCGCAACTAATATCTGCGTAATCCAGTCGGGATGGGCGGGACATCCAGGTATATTGATTACGGGTAATCCCGCTTGTGATACGAAATCTTTCCCTAAAAAGCCGCCTTCTTGACGTTTGAGAAATTGCAAACCTTCTGATTCGCTGGGGTTGGGTGACATAGCGGGAATTCCTCCCCAGGTTGCACAGTCTCCTACAGCGACGATAAATTTAGCAACTTTGGCGAGGTCTGCTAACCAATCTTTCATGGCGCGATCGGCAAACCGATTCCATTCACCAGTGCCATTGGGGGCGTTAACAACACTGCCTTCAAATACCAAGATATCTAAAGGAATTGTGCCAGAAATACAATTCCGTAGCAGTGTTTGTAAATCGTTGCCTAGTTCCAGCCCCAAGGAAGGATGCCAAAGTATATTGATACCAAAGTCGGCAATTAAATCGCAGACTGTCGGTTCTTCAGCATTGAGAAATGACATGGTGTTGCCTGAACAAGCACCACCTTGTAGCCATAGTACGTTAGTCATCGGCTAGGTATTTTTGTATTGTTTCCTATGCATGATGTAGGTGATAATGCTTGCAAAGTTTCACCTGTTTATCAATATTTGTTTTTCAATAGTAAGATATTTTTTTATCAAATTTACTTTCATTAAAAAAGAATTAATCATTAACAATAAATTAAATTTATTAAGATTAATTTAAGGAATTATGTCTGTTATATATGTGACATATATTAAAAATATAAAATGGGGAAAATAAACACTGCCTCTTGTTTTTAAATCTTGACGTTCAACAAACTCAATATTCTTGATTTATCACTGTCAAAACTATGTAATTATTAATAATTACTGTCAACTGTTAATTGGCATAAAGTGATAAAGATTTTCAGTCTTCAGATTTTTATGTAATAAATGAGCTAAAAATAGGGGCACTAAACTCTGCACCCCATCAACTATATATCAGTTGTTTTAGGCTTTTGGTTGTGCAGCTTGCCTAACAACTTGTTCGTCGAAGCCTAACGCTTGAGCTATCTGCTCAATACTGAAACCAAACGCTAACAAGTGCGGTATCACTTCTAACTTAGCTTCTTGCTTACCTTCTTTTTTACCTTCTTCAAAAACATCTTGGAAAAATCTAGTTTGCCTCAAGTCATTTAATTCAAACATTTTTCCTATCTTCTCCTGGCTCAATTGCGGCAGCTTGTAGATTAATATCGTCTCTATTAAACGCACTGTTAAGCCTTCGCGCACCCTATTGTTTTAAAATTTTGATTGTGCAGCTTGCCTAACAACTTGTTCGTCCAAACCTAACGCTTGAGCTATCTGCTCAATACTTAAACCTAAACCTAATAACTGGGGTATCGTTTCTAACTTAGCTTCTTGTCTACCTTCTTGTTTACCTTCCTGTCTACCTTCCTCTCTGCCTTCCTGTTTGCCTTCCTGTCTACCTTCTGCAAAAACATCTTGGTAAAATCTAGTTTGCTTTAACTCATTTAATCCAAACATTTTTCCGATCTCCTCTTGGCTCAATCGCGGCAACTTGTAGATTAATATCGTCTCTATCAATTGTATAATTTCCCTAATAGTAGCGACATCTGGAATTTGCTGTCGGGCAATATTTACTATCTCTACAGCTTTTATTGTCGCAGTTGATTCGGGTTCGATAATGAGTTTAACTGTCTCTATGCCGATTGATGATGCCTCAATTGAGCTTAATTCGTCGAGATAGACGCGAGTCACTCGTTGTGAGTTGAGTAATTCGGTATATCTTTCGGTATCTCCAGTATCAACGCTGCGGTTGGGGTAGATGACAACACCACGCCAATTGTTGGTTAATTCGGTTTTGTCGAGATAGTTAAAGATTTCGGTAAATAAACGCGAGTAGAACTTTTTGTCTGGTTGAAATTGCACTTCGGCAAAATAAATGGGTAGTTCTGCTGCATTTGGGAGGAAAACGCCATCGATTCTAAACGCCAATTGTTTCACTTCTACTGAAGAAAATTGGTAAACACTAGCTAGTTGGGGCGGTTGGTTAATGAGTTCAAAGAAAGTAGCGGGGATACTCTGAAAGATCCGATAGAAGATGCTGTCTGTTTTCAAGGTAGCTTGTTTTACAGTCGTTGATGAATATATTTTACACTTCGACAATCCCGTGGTGAATCTTTGGAGTATACAAAAATTAGCTGGTAAGATAGTGCATATATGTATATCAACAATTCCATAAATAATATTTGGATTGTGTCGAGTGATGATACAAAAAGTATTTTAAAAATATTAGGTGTTTAAAGCTGACATTAATATTAGCAATTTCCCCCTAGAATTTTAGAAATAGGGTGTTTTATAGTAAAAAAATTGATTGGGCATTGGGCATGGGATCAACTCTTTCCCTAGTCCTTAATAATTAGCCCTAGTCTCAGACAAAAAAGGGGAATTCCGCCTAAAGGACTCGAAGCCTGCGTAAATCAGTATGGCCCGTGATGAGATGCGTAAATGTGTCTCGTTCGTTCATGGGTGTTGGACTCAATTCCCAATTGGCTAGAGTACGGCAGAGTTATGACCCCCAGCATTACAGATTCGGCGGTGAAAGCTGCGGTAGCAGCTGTTGCATCGGAGTCAGCCTCAGCAGAGGAAAAAATCCAAATGCTGATTGAGATCGCACAGGGTTTTCAAAAAAAGCCCAAAGCTGCCCAAGACTTGCGGAATGCAGTTGGTTTATATTACCGGGCCTACGAAATGTGTGGTGAGGAGTATCCCCTATTGAAAGCCAGGGCCAAAGTTGGCATGGCGGGGACGTTACAGGCAATACCGGATGCTGAGTACCAACTGTTGATGCAAGCGAAAGCAGGTTATGAAGAAGCACTGCCAATTTTACAAGAATTAGCTTCACCAGAGGAAGTAGCAGAGACGCAGATGAATTTTGGGCTGGTGTTGCAGTCGCTAGTGCCATTTAATTTGGCACGGATAACCGACAGCATCCAGGCTTATCATGAGGCGTTGCGAGTGTTTACTTGGGAAGATTATCCCCAGGAATACGCGATTTTGTATAACAATATTGCGATCGCTTACCTTTCTATGCCCCTAGCATCGGAACGGGAATACTTGCGTCAAGGGTTAGCTGTGCAATCATTTGAGGTCGCACTAAAGCATATTAATTTGATTGATCATCCTAGAGAATATGCCATGTTGCAAAACAACTTAGGCAATGCTTTGCAATATTTAGTCAGTTCCCATCCTGTCGAGAATAACTTACGTGCGATCGCAGCTTATGACGAAGCGTTAAAAGTGCGTAATCTCAAAGATACACCTTTAGAGTACGCTAACACAATTTCCAACAAAGCCAACGCCCTATTCAACTTACCAGACGACCCCGAAAAGCCAGAAGCTGGTAATCCTCAAAATCTTTTGCAGGCCCGTATCTACTATCAAGATGCTTTAGAAATATTTACGGAATACCAACAAATTGCACAAGCAGAGGTAGTAGTCCAAGCATTACAAGATGTAGAAGCAGAAATGAAAGGTTAGGAGTTATTGGTTCAATACAGTTCAGATAAGACCAAAATCCTTGTAGAGACGGCGATTTATCGCGTCTTAAATGGTTATGGATCTAATTTGATTCTTAACTCTTTACTTAAATAATGAGGAAAAAACAGCATGAGAGACATTTTAACAACGCCAAATCTGATAAATTTTCTCACAAGTTTAGCAGATGGCGATCTTAACATAGCAACAGAATTGGTGTGGCTAATTATAGCAACAGTCTTGGCTATGGTTGGCGGTGCAATTGGTGGAATGCTATTAGCTGGTAAAGATATAGGATATCAACTTTCAGCAATGCTTGGTGCATTATTTGCTCCTGCGGGTGTAATTCCTGCCATCTTCTTAGGGCTTGTTGCTTTAAATTTCTTGACAAATTATTAGGAGAAAACATGTTAGAGCTAGGATGGTTATCTGCCAAGTTATTTTTTAAAGGAAAGCTAATACGCAATCCAATATTTTTTGTCAAGCAAACTACTATTGGTATTGCCGTAGGTTTTTTACTGCTAGTGTTACTTGCACAAGCCCCCATTCCCTTCTACTTACCAATCATCTTATCTAGCTTAGTGACGGGCATGATTATGCCGTTTCTCTTCAAGGATTTTAAAACGAAGTGAATTGTCATTGATAAACAACCAATACCCAATGCCCCATAGCCAATGACAAATGACAAATGACAAATGACAAATCTTGAAGAATTAATTCAGGAAATTAATCGTTTTGAGGCAATTATATCCGAGTGGGATGAAAGCCAACGGTGTGTAGCAGTAGGTCTAAAAAGAGCAATTGAAGCTTTGCATAAAGCTGCATTGACTAATTTGATTAAAAGCCTAAAACAAGAGTCAATGCCAGCTTTGCGTCATGCTGTTGCAGATGAATTAGTATATGCAGTGCTACTGTATCACGAGTTAGTCAAACCACCAAAACCTCCACTCTCACAACGTATTCAGACAGCCCTTGAAGAAGTTCGCCCAGGTTTAAAAAGTCATAATGGGGATGTAGAATTAGTAGCAATCAAGCCCCCAGATACAGTAGAAGTTAGACTAATCGGAACTTGCAGCAGTTGTCCGACTTCTACTTTGACTTTATCTCAGGGAGTAGAACAGGCAATAAAAAACCATTGTCCTGAAATTAGTAAAGTTGTTGCAGTCAATAATAGCCCTGCCGTTAAGAACGCAAATTCTGGTTTAATCAGTCCATTCTCTTCAAAAATAACTTGTACTTGGATGAAAGTAGCGACCCTTGATGAAGTTCCTGAATTTAGTGTAGTTGCAGTACAACTTGCTGGTACTTCACTAATTTTACATCGTCAAGGCGTTACAGTTAAATGTTACCGTAATGCTTGTACCCATCTAGGATCTCCCTTAGAAAAGGGTAAAGTTGAAAATGGTATTATTACCTGTCCTGCCCACGGATTCCAGTACAAATTAGAGACAGGTAAATGCTTAACCGTGCCTGATGTTTCGCTTCAGTCGTATCCAGTCAAGGTTAAAGACGATAAGGTTTTTGTAAAACTACAAAAATGATCATGCGAAGGTAAGATTTCAGCAAATATACTTGGCGATTAGCCAATCACGGCTAATTTGCTTTTTCATTTCAGTAGTTTGCGCATTCATTTTAGTGTTTTGTATAAGCAAAATGCCCGAATGCTTTCTCAATATCCCTGAATTCATTCTCATTTGTGTGATTCAGGTATTGATTTTAGTGTTTTGAGAAAGTAAAAAGGCATATTACTTCCTCAAAAGGTCATTTGACTTATTCAAACCCCAGTTTGCTTATTCATTTTAGTGTTTTCCGCAAGCAAAATTAGCTTTTACTTATTCAAACTCCAGTTTGCTTTCTCATTTTGGTGTTTTCCGCAAGCAAAAGGTTATTTGACTTACTCATTTTAGTGTTTTCCGCAAGTAAAATAAGCTTTTACTTTCTCAAACCCCAGTTTGCTTTCTCATTTCAGTAAATCGCGCACTCATGCCAAAGATTCGCTATGTAGCAAAATTTACTAAAAGGTTGTTTGAAAAGTATTTTGCTGTGACTTTAGGCACTTTTAGATCCCCCCTAACCCCCCTTAAAAAAGGGGAACCGGAATCAAAGTCCCCCTTTTTAAGGGGGATTTAGGGGGATCTAAAACTATTTAATACCGAGAATAGGACTTTTCAAACATCCTCTAAAGGCTATCTTGAGTTTTTTTAGCTTGATTAATACAGAAGTTAATTAGAGCTTTTAACTGAATTTGAAAAAAGCATAATGCAAAACCGTTACTGTTGTTACATGCTAATCAACATTAATGTTTTTAAATAATTATCAGCCTCTATCTGCGGTTCATGGATATCCCAATCATAAATAATCCCCTATCACAATTACCGCTAGAAGCAACAGAAATTTTTCAATATTTACCTCTATCACCTCAAGGTGCAGAGGTAATTTTAGGTAACATTCTCGAACCGCAACAATTAGTCATACCTGTAGCACCTAGCCCCATAACAATGTTTGGGCCTCGTGGCGCTTGTTTATTATCAAAAACCGGCCCTTTATGGGTATCAGATACAGGACATCATCGATTATTAGGATGGAAAAATTTACCCACACGAGATAGTCAATCTGCTGATTGGGTAATTGGACAACCTGATTTTTATCATGAAGGGCAAAATGCTAAAAGTACACCAGGAAGCGCAACCTTAAGTGTACCAACAGGGATTTGTGCTTGCGGTGAAGGGTTAGCTGTCGCAGATGCTTGGAATCATCGAGTGTTAATTTGGAAAAATTTACCAGAAGATAACAATGTTCCAGCCGATTTAGTGTTAGGACAAGCTAATTTTATCGATAATGAACCAAATCGGGGAAGTCAACAAGCATCTGCCAGTACAATGCACTGGCCTTATGGTGTTTTCTATCATCAAGGACGGCTATTTATTGCCGATACTGGTAATCGCAGGGTATTAATTTGGCATCAGTTCCCAACAGAAAATGGTCAACCTGCTGATGTAGTTTTGGGACAACCAGATATGATATCTCGCAATGAAAACGGCGGTGCTTCTGCAACCGCAGCGAGTATGCGTTGGTGTCACGATATCACCCTTTGGGGAGAGAATTTGGTTGTCAGCGATGCAGGTAATCACCGAGTGATGATTTGGCAGGGAATACCCACAGAAAATAATGCTCCTTGTGCAGTGGTTTTAGGACAAAAAAGCTTTGATTTTGTGGAAATGAATCAAGGAATTTATTATCCTAGTGCTAGTAGTTTGAGTATGCCTTATGGTGTGGGGGTGGCTGGGAACTGGTTAGTAGTTGCAGATACAGCTAATTCTCGTTTGTTAGGATGGAGAAAGCCAGAATCAATCTTATCATTGCAAGGTGTAGTGGCAGATGGGTTAGCAGGACAAATAAATTTTCAAAGTAAAGGTGAAAATCGTAATTTCGGACTGCCTAAACGAGATAGTTTAAATTGGTGTTACGGGATAAAAATTTGTGGCAATACGGCAGTAATAGCTGATTCTGGAAATAACCGAATTTTGCTGTGGCACTTTAACTATGCCGACTGAAGAAATTAGAGTTTGTGGTACCGTTCAAGGAGTAGGATTTCGCCCTACTGTATATCGTCTGGCGAAAGCCTGCGGTTTAAATGGAGATGTTTGTAATGATGGACAAGGTGTATTAATTCGAGTATCTGGTAGTGAGGAAGTAATAAGCGAATTTGTTTCCAGATTGCAAACAGAACTTCCACCGTTGGCAAGAATTAATCAACTAACTAGAACTATTTATGAAGGTGAATTTAAATTTGATAATTTTGTGATTTCTACTAGCGTCAGTAATGCCATTCACACAGAAATCACTCCTGATGCAGCCACTTGTCCACAGTGTCAGAAAGAAATATTCGACCCCTTTAGCCGCTTTTATCGCTACCCCTTTACTAATTGCACTCATTGCGGCCCACGCCTGAGTATTATTCGTGCCATTCCTTATGACAGATGTAATACCAGTATGTCTGCGTTTGCGATATGTTCAGAATGTGCAGGGGAATATCATGATGTCGAAAACCGTCGTTTTCACGCCCAACCTGTAGCTTGTCATATTTGCGGCCCCGCAGCTTGGTTAGAACGCGCTGATGGGAAATCGGTTACTGCTTCCATGTTTTCGATGTTGGATGATGTCGATGCTGTTTGTAGCTTGTTGCAAAAAGGTGAGATTGTGGCAATTAAGGGGTTAGGTGGTATTCATCTAGCTTGCGATGCAACACAAGAAACCGTTGTACAAAAATTGCGTCAGCGAAAAAAGCGCTATCATAAACCCTTTGCTTTAATGGCGCGGGATATTGAGATAATTGAACAATATTGTATTGTCAACGCCAAAGAAAAAGAATTATTAACCAGTTCTGCGGCACCAATTGTTTTATTACAAGCTTCAGATAAAAAACAATTAGCATCGTCAGTTGCATTAGGGCAAAATACTCTTGGCTTCATGCTTCCTTATACGCCGTTACATCATTTAATTCTGCGGCGGATGAATCGCCCAATTGTTTTAACAAGTGGCAATCTTGCTGATGAACCACAATGTATTGATAATGACGAAGCAAGAGAAAAATTAAGAACAATTGCTGATTATTTTCTCTTTCACAATCGAGAGATTATTAATAGAGTAGATGATTCAGTAGTAAGAGTTATCGGTGATAAAGTCCAAACAATTCGCCGTGCTAGAGGATATGCACCAGCATCTATTAGCTTACCACCGGGATTTCACAAAGTACCGCAAATTTTAGCAATGGGCAGTGAGTTAAAAAATACCTTTTGCTTATTGCGTGAAGAAAAAGCAATTCTCTCTCAACATCTAGGAGATTTAGAAAATGCCGCGGCTTTCAATACTTATCAAGACACTTTAAATTTATACTTAAATTTATTTGAGCATCAACCAGAAATAATTGCCATTGATAAACACCCTGAATATCTCTCAAGCAAACTTGGTAAAGAACTTGCAAACACAAATAAAATCAAAGTTTATCCAGTTCAACATCATCATGCCCATATCGCCGCTTGCATGGCTGAAAATGAAATTCCTTTAGATTCACCTCCAGTATTAGGCATTGCTTTAGATGGTTTAGGTTACGGCAATGATGGTAAACTCTGGGGTGGAGAATTTCTTTTAGCAGATTACCGAAAATTTAAACAGCTAGCAACATTTAAACCAGTAGCAATGATTGGTGGTGAACAAGCTATTTATCAGCCTTGGCGTAATACTTATGCCCAATTAGTAGCTGCTAACCTTTGGGATGATTGCGAACAAAAATATACTGATTTAGAAATATTTAAGTTTTTGAAAAACAAGCCACTTAAGCTACTGAATCAACTTATAGAGAAAGGCATTAACTCTCCTCCAGCTTCTTCAGTGGGGCGATTGTTCGATGCAGTGGCGGCGGCTATCGGTATTTATAGAGATGAATGTAGCTATGAAGGACAGGCTGCGATCGCAATGGAAGCTATAGTAGATGTTAGCAGCTTAAATAATGATAAAGAAACGCTAATATATCCTTTTAGTTTTAGCATTTCAGATAGTATTTACTGTATAGACTCACGTCCAATGTGGCAAGCCTTGCTTGATGACTTACAGCAGCAGATTTCCCAACCAGTTATGGCTGCCAAATTCCACAAAGGTTTAGCAAATGCAATTGTGGAAATGGTAAAGCACCTTTGTCAAGAAAATTTGATTAATCAGGTAGCGTTAACAGGAGGAGTCTTTCAAAATTGTGTATTGTTACAGCAAGTTAGCAAACGATTAGAAACATTGGGAATAAAAGTACTTACTCACAGCTTAGTTCCAGCTAATGACGGCGGCTTATCTCTAGGACAAGCAGTGATTGCAGCCGCAAAATTAATACATGAGTCTTGATTTTTCAAAAAACTCATAAATAATTTTCTCTGTGTTCTCCGCGCCTCTGCGGTTCGTTTATCTTAAAAAAAATGTGTTTAGGAATTCCCGGACAAATTATAGAAATTACCAACGTTAACCATAAACTAGCCCTAGTTAACATTGGTGGTGTGAAGCGCGAAGTAAATATTGCTTGTATCGTAGATGAACAACATCCGCCCGAAGCTTGTATTGGCGATTGGGTATTAGTCCATGTTGGCTTTGCCATGAATCGAATTAACGAACAAGAAGCAGCAGAAACATTACAACTCCTTCAAGAATTAGCAGCAGTACAAGCAGGAACTAGTACTTAAATAATATTTTTTCTGACTCAGAAAAAGAGTTTAAAACTTCTTCCTTCCTTCCTTTTTTTCTCCCTTCGCGCCCTTTGCGTCCTTCGCGGTTCGTTAAAAAAACTTTCTACCACACAAGCGAAATTAACAGATACATAAAACTCACTACTCCTCACTCCCCATGAAATATGTTGACGAATTCCGCGAACCGGAAAAAGCTGAAGCCATCCGCCGCGAAATCGCTAAATTATCCCACCAGCTAGAAAAACCCATCAAAATCATGGAAGTATGTGGCGGACATACCCATTCCATATTTAAATACGGCATCGAAGAAATATTACCCCAAACCATTGAATTAATTCATGGCCCTGGTTGTCCAGTATGCGTTATGCCAAAAGGGAGATTAGATGATGCGATCGCAATCTCTCAAAATCATAACGTCATTTTTGCCACCTTTGGCGACGCAATGCGAGTTCCCGGTTCCAAAACCACTTTACTGCAAGCTAGGGCACAAGGCGCAGACATCCGTATGGTGTACTCTCCCCTAGACAGCCTACAAATTGCCAAAGATAACCCCGACAAAGAAGTAGTTTTCTTCGCATTAGGCTTTGAAACCACAGCCCCCAGCACCGCCTTCACTATTCTGCAAGCAGCAGCCGAAAAAATTCATAACTTTAGTATGTTTAGCAATCACGTCCTCGTGATTCCCGCCCTGAAAGCACTATTAGATAATCCCGACTTGCAACTAGATGGATTTGTTGGGCCTGGTCATGTCAGTATGGTAATTGGCAGTGACCCATACCAATTTATTTCCCAACAATATAATAAGCCAATTGTTGTTTCGGGATTTGAACCCTTAGATATTCTCCAATCCATTTGGATGCTATTGCAACAGCTAACAGAAAATCGTTGTGAAGTTGAAAATCAATATAACCGAATTGTCCAAAAATCTGGAAACACAGTAGCACTCCAAGCCATAAACAAAGTTTTCGCTGTGCGAGATAGTTTTGATTGGCGCGGCTTAGGTGACATCCCCTATTCAGGATTACAAATTAAACCTGAATATGCCCAATTCGATGCCGAACTTAAATTTACCATTCCGAATCTCAAAGTAGCCGACCATAAAGCTTGTAAATGTGGAGAAATTCTCAAAGGAGTCTTAAAACCTTGGGAATGCAAAGTATTCGGTACAGCTTGCACACCAGAAACACCAATCGGTACTTGCATGGTATCTTCCGAAGGTGCTTGTGCAGCCTATTACAAATACGGGCGACTCTCCACAATTGCCAAAAGAACAATCACCCAAAAACCAAAAATAACTCAAGAACCCCTCCCCGCCTGCGGCTTCTCCTCAGACTAAATACTCTGCGTACCTCTGCGCTTCCCTTTGCGTTCCTTTGCGTTAAAAAAAATTTTAATATGAATATTTCCTCTACAAACCCAATACAAAATCCCCTATTCCAAAAAATAGAAAAAGTCCGTCGTCGCCAAACTAAAATCCAAGACACTCACATAACTCTCGCACATGGGAGCGGTGGTAAAGCCATGCGTGATTTAATAGATGATATATTTGTCAGCAATTTTGATAATCCAATTCTTTCCCAATTAGAAGACCAAGCCAGCTTTAATTTAGCCAATCTCATACAACATGGAGACAGACTTGCATTTACAACAGATTCTTATGTAGTAAACCCGTTATTTTTCCCCGGAAGTGATATAGGAGAATTAGCCGTAAACGGTACAGTTAATGATTTAGCTGTCAGTGGTGCTAAACCTTTATACCTAACTTGCAGCGTAATTTTAGAAGAAGGATTACCTGTAGAAACCTTACGCCGTGTTGCAACCAGCATGAAAATAGCCGCAGAAAAAGCGGGTATTCAAATTGTCACTGGTGACACAAAAGTTGTACATCGTGGTGCAGCCGATAAACTCTTTATTAATACTGCTGGTATTGGTATCATCCCACGAGGAGTTAACATTTCCGCCCACAATATTAAACCTGGAGATGCAATAATAATTAACGGTGAAATAGGCAATCATGGAACAGCTATTTTAATTGCCCGTGGCGAATTAGCCTTAGAGACTAATATTGAAAGTGATTGTCAGCCATTACATAGTTTAGTAGAAACTATTCTCCATGTATGTCCACAAGTTCATGCTATGCGAGATGCCACACGCGGTGGTTTAGCTACAGTACTAAATGAATTTGCCCTCAGTTCCGATGTGGGAATTCGTCTCTTTGAAGAATCTATCCCAGTGCGTGAAGAAGTCAACGGAGTTTGCGAAATTCTCGGTCTAGACCCATTGTATTTAGCTAATGAAGGTAAGTTAGTTGTAGTGGTTCCAAAAAAGAATGCTGAAAATGTTTTATCAGCTATGAAATCCCACACAGCAGGCAAACATGCTTGTATTATTGGCGAAGTTATTACCTCACCCCCAGGTATCGTATTATTAAAAACACTTTTTGGTGCTGAAAGGATTGTTGATATGTTAGTAGGCGACCAACTACCACGAATTTGTTAATTTTGAATAAATTTATAATATGCACGAATTTGGAATTACCCAAAATATTGTGGCAATTGTGACTGAACACGCCAAAGGCGCAAAAGTGCAGCGAGTTTTATTAGAAATCGGCAAACTTTCAGCCATTATGCCCGACGCTATCCGATTTTGTTTTGATATTTGCACTCAGGGTACAGTTTTAGAAGGGGCAACATTAGAAATTTTAGAAATTCCAGGTTTAGGGCGATGTCGCCAATGCGGTGCAGAAGTTTATTTAGATAAACCATTTGGAATCTGTAACTGCGGTAGCGTGCAATTAGATTTAATTACTGGTGAAGAACTTAAAATTAAAGAAATAGAAATAGAGGAATTATGTGTGTAACCTGCGGTTGTTCTGATGATGGCGAAATAAAAATTACAAATTTAGAAACAGATAAAGCTGAACATAATCATACTCACACTTTACCAGATGGAACTGTCATCACTCACTCCCACACTCATGACACTCATATAGAAGCACCTCAAATTCATGCCAAAATACACAACACAACGATATCTTTAGAACAAGATATATTAGCTAAGAATAACCTGCTAGCTGCCCAAAATCGGGGATGGTTTAAAGGTCGAAATATTCTCGCCTTAAATTTAATGAGTTCTCCCGGTGCTGGGAAAACAACTCTCTTAACACGAACCATCAATGATTTAAAGCAGCAATTATCTATTAGTGTCATTGAAGGCGACCAAGAAACTGCTAACGATGCTAAAAAAATTAAAGAAACAGGTTCTAAAGTCATCCAAATAAACACCGGAACAGGCTGTCATTTAGATGCCTCAATGATAGAAAGAGGTTTACAACAACTGAATCCACCACTGAACTCAGTTTTGATGATTGAAAACGTGGGAAATTTAGTTTGTCCAGCCTTATTCGATTTGGGAGAAAATGCAAAAGTTGTAATTCTCTCCGTCACAGAGGGAGAAGATAAGCCGATAAAATACCCACACATGTTCCGTGCTAGTGATGTAATGATAATCACGAAAATTGATTTGCTACCTTACCTGCAATTTGATGTTCAAAAGTGCATAGAATATGCTAAAGAAGTAAATCCCAAAATTCAGATTTTTCAGGTTTCTGCAACTACTGGTGTTGGGTTAGAAAATTGGTATGCATGGCTAACTGTACAGTTATAGTAAAAACTCTACATCCCTCTGCGACAAAATTAAGTCACTTAATTATAAAATCCTTCTGCGAGTTCATGAAGAGAGGAACTATTCTTTGCAACATTAAAGATATACACTTCCATTTTCCATCAGTGCATAAATTCTTATGACTAAAGTTGAGGAATTGACACCCCAGCAACTCTCTGAAACAAACCTGAGTTTATAAACTTTTACCACAATGCTTTGCCACTGCAATTACTTATGTATGTTCTAATTATTATTAATTGCTTTTAATCCCATACATTTTAGTTAGAGCCAAAAATTTAAACTACTAAGATAGGGAAACTGTACAACTATCTTGCAGTAAAAATCCATTTTGTATTTCAGTAAAAACACTATGGGCATGATGCATATTTTTTTATATATTTGTTTTGGTTATTGTTACTTATTATACCTAGGCTTAAAAAACTTAAATTATTAATTAATTATGTTCTCTCTTTTTTTTAGTTTATTTAAATGGTTCCTTTCTTTATGGGAAAAGCTGCCTGATAGCCTCAAGAAAGAAATTATTGAGTTGATAGTTAAAGAGTTTACAGAAGTATTTCGTAATTACTACAGGCATTGGCGCGAGAACAGAAATATTTAGTCAATATAATTTGAATAATATGGAAAATCATTCAGAAGGCTCTACCATTCAAAATAATCTAGAAAATCTTAATTTTGAAGATTTTTGGCAAGCAAATACAAAAAAACTAAATAACTCTGAAGATATTAATGTATCTACAATACAAGCCTCCATTGCTGCTGCTACTCTAATAATTACTGCACCTCTGGCTGCTACATTATTCGGATTAGATAATACACAAAGAAAAAGTGAAAACTTTAGCAAGGAAGTTTCTGAATATGCAACCTCAAAAGAAGTCATCTCATCTTTAAGTAAAGAAATTGGTGAACCAAATGAAACCGAAGCAGAAGAAGACTTTATAGAAAGAGCAAGCAACGTGCTTAGAAAAATTTTAAAGGAAAAGTTTAAAATTTAGCTAGCCTCTTAAACCTTTGTATTACGGTACTTATCTAGCCTCAAATACCTATTTATATGATATAAAAATTAACCACAATATTGTAACTATTCTAAAATTGCAACACCCTGCACTTTAAAAGTACAGGGTGTAAAACAGCTATATTTTGTGTGATTCCCAGTTTCTATTTACCTCAAAGCCAATCTCGATAAGCAGATATTTCATTTACGCTGATTTCAAACGGTGTCCCCTTCCCAAATGGCGGATAAACACGGATTTTACCATTGCTAGCAAACCGCTCTAACCTATTACCTAACTGGGGAATATTGCTGACAATATGCCAGTAAGATACTAAGTCAGGGCAGTCAATAATTAATGTGAGGATGCTAGCATTTGTTGTGAGATACCACTGACAATTAGATAACAGGACTCGCGTAATGCGATCGCAGGCTAGATAAAAGCATCTGCCAGTAGATTGTTCTAGCTCCATTTGCAGCATTCCATCCTCTTTAGTTACCTCAGCGGGAGGTAAATCATCGGGAGGAAGCAAGTATAGTTTAGAAGACATAATTTCGCACCTCTTGGTTGTAGCGCGTCAAACTGTCCAGGTTTTTTTGCAAATCCGCAGACGAGGGTTTGAGTGCTAGCGTACCTAAATTTAATTCGTCCTGAAATTTCTTAATTCTGTCTCGACAAGTCTCCACATCACCGATAATTGAATTCTCAATCAAATAATCTTCATCGAAACAAATATTTGTGCGGTCGAATGGTTTTTGGTTGGAATTCGCACTATTTTGCAATACTTCAGCCGTATTAGCTTTCATTTTCTGGCTAAATTTGCGAACGAAAGGTAACGCTTCACTCACCGCCTCATCGTATGTTTTGCCAACAAAAAAGAAGCGTGCCAGCACTAAGTTTTCCGCACCACTAGAATTTAAGGCTCGATATTTGGTAACAGTATCCTTCAATCTCTCTAGGGAGAATGGCGGCCCACCCATCAAGCTGAAGGAATGTTTAGCAGCCAACTCGATACCATCATCGCCGCCAGTGGCAACATACACTGGTATTTGACTTTGCAATGGTTTTGGGTAAATCGTTAAGCGATCGCATTGATAATATCGCCCATTAAATGATACATCAGTTTCATATAAGAGCTTTTGAATCAGTGCGATCGCCTCTAGCATCTTGGGACGGGATTCACTTGGTAGGGTCGCAAAATGCTTGTTTTGTTGAGGAAAGGGGCCGCCTTTAGCAACTCCAAATAATAATCGTCCATTACACAGATTATCCAAAGTGGCAATATCTTCCGCCACCCGAATCGGGTTATGGAATGGCAGCAACACCGCCGCAGTGCCTAATTGGATAGTTGAAGTCAATCCCGCCAAATGTGCCATTAACACCAACATGGACGGGCTGAGATTAGATTCACTAAAATGGTGTTCACTCACCCACGCTTCCTCAAAACCTAAGCTTTCTGCCTGTTTTACCAGTGCAACTTGCTCAAAGATGGCACGACGAGCATCTTGGTGAAAATTATCGTAATTGCAGAAAATTCCAGTTTTCATTACTTGCGTTGATACTTTGTATTCACCGTAGGTGCTGGTTATTCTAGTGGTCGATAGATTTGTAGTAAGCACTTTAGTGCTTAAATATTTGAGGAATAAAGTCCTCTCTACAAAAGAATTTACCCCTCTCAATTAATGCGATGAATCACTAAGTTGCAACCCACTGCAACTCCAACCATAGACGTGGGTTGTTCTCTTTGACCTTCGACATCGGATCTCGCAACAATCGCTTGGCATTCATGCAAACAACCTGGATTAGACCCATATTGCCTGCTACTTCTCTGAGTATTTCTTTTTGAGCTTGCACGCAGGAAATCATTTCGTCAGAGCAATAAATTCCTATATATTGCAAACGTCTAGCAGGTCGTCCCCAAAAACAGGTGATGACTTTCACATAACACCCATCCAGCAATTCTCCAACTTGCGGGTAGTAATGGTTGACGACTCTTGTGAATTCTTTGGCTAAGATATCTTCAGCAATCATTGGAACTGATATTTCTGTAGCGTCCATCACGCTATTTAATATAACATAATTTTGTCAGTTAAATATGACAAAATAGCTGATTAAGCTTAAATAAAACCTTAAATATTACATAAAAAAAAAGAGGTGTACCTCATTTGGCATCACCTCAGATTTGCGTAAAGCATCTTTATATTTAAGGAAATATCAAAGTATTAGTAATACCTTTTACGAATAGAATTAGCAGCTATACAGACAAAACCTACCTGCGGGGATTTCAAATTTATTGAGTCCGCGCAGATGGACGAAAGTTTGTGTAGCCACAATTTCTAATTATCAGGTATGTTTACTCTGATATCGAAAATTATGAATTCAAATAGAATGCATTTAAATAGCACGTCTCAACATTGAATTCTAACTTTTGAATCGTTAATTATTATTAGCGAGCATTGCGTTCACAAACTAAGACCTCTGCGATGATTTCCGGCACATTTATAAAGTCCGTAAATCCTTCAGAACCCCGGATTGGTGAAATAAATGTATAGTTTGGATCGCACGCTCCAGTGTCATATACCTGAATAAACCACCGATCGGGAAATCCTTCTATACCTAGTTCCACAGTGTACCAACTCTCGCCAATCAGACGAGAGTTAAAGATTGTAAACCACTCTCTGTTTTCTTCTGAAATATTCCAGTCTGCCATCAGCAGTTCTAAAGCTATTTGTCCCGCATCCGTTGAAGTCAACAGCATTTTTACTCCTTATTTGCAACTTCAGTATTTGCAACTTCAGTACTGGGAACTTCCGGGTATAAACCTAATTCTTTAGCTAGCTCACGTGCCACAAAAAATAAAAATTTCGCACCATCTTGATTGCCTTCATGGGCAAACATAGTAGCTACTTGTAACATTGTTTCTACTAAACCGGAATCAACCAATTCGGGCTTAGATTCCAAAATTTCTGGTTCTTGACCATTAGGACATCTAAGTAACTCATCAATCAGATTAAAATACAAGCTTTGACGTTGTTCTTGGTCTGTCATGGTAATTTTCTTGATTTTAGTAAATTGTGAATAAGTTACTGTTCGATACTTTGGTGCCACAGTCTTTCCAACATTTCAACTTGTTCTCTTAAAACAGCAGCACGATGAACTAGATATCTGTCGTAAAAAAGAATCCCTAACCCAACACAAATCGGGGTTAACAAGAAGAACCATTGCAGGATAGTGGCAAATTTATATTGTTCAGCAACAGCAAGCATTTGATGAACCACATTACGATCGGAGGATTGAATGCTAGTCTGAGGGGAATGTGTACCCTCTGTTTGGGGAGCCAAGGCGGGAGCATCTGTAGTTGTGTTGTTAACTTCGTAAGCTAAATTCTGAGATTTTACTAACTCCAGATGTCGCTCCCAAATTATGCCAAATACTACTAGTCCTGGTGAAAGCATTACTAAAGTAACGACGCAAACTGTAAGAACATTTAAAAGTTTGGCTTTCATCTTGGCTCTCCCTTGCTAGGTAGTATGCACCCAGTAAGAAAATATCTTTTGCTGTTTATCTAAAGTAGTTATATAATTTCTACCTCTCAAACAGTTTTGATATTAAAATATGTGTAATTGGTAATTTTTACAATCATTAGTTGCCAGTTATTTTTCTCGTCACTACTGACTACTGACTAATAAAAAGTTACCATCATTTTCACAAAACATAGGATTATTCAGTCAGAAAGAACGCACTTAGATTCGGGAATTTGGTTTCATCCTACTCTCAGAAGGGAGATTAAGAAGTCCCCCCTAGTTCACTAAGCTTTCGCTCAGGAATGTTGGGGGGTAGAGGGGAATCTCTGCGTAAATCCTATACGATTTATATCAGCCGCTCTCCACCAAACAGTTTACCCCAGCCCTGTTAAGATTATTAAATTCATTAGAATAGTACTCAAAGCCTGTAATCCATACCTGATAAGTCTTATAAAAATTCATTGGGGTATGGGTGCTAGTGTTTTTTGGATGGGGTTCTAGTATTTTCAAGGTGGGGTTCTGGCGTTTTTGCACTCAATCTCAAAGCAATGTAGGCAATGGTTAAAGACTGTTTTAGATGCAATTTGGGACTGACAAAATCTGCACTCAAAAGAAAATATAAATGTCTTTTGATAAAGATAGACTAAAAAGTTAGGAAAAACAATTAAATATTTTGAAAGTAAATTATATTTTCAAAATAAATATAAAATAATGAAAAAATATTCATATATACAGAATTATAAAAATTGAATCTCAACCCAAGAGACAATAGTCAGCAATTCCAAATGGTAAACTAGAAGAATGGTAAGCTAGCCTCTTCTAAAGGGAGAATCAATGGGAATATCTAATAAAAGTTCTTCCTAAACTTTCATGGTTTGTGGTTTAGTTAGAATACATAGTATATGCACTCATTGACATTAAACGGCAAAATAAATACATCAAAGCTTATTGTTATAAGTAAATACTCTGTACTTAAAATTTAGGATTTTAGGGGTTAAATAATGCGGATTGCTCAAGACATAACAGAACTAATTGGACGAACTCCTTTAGTTCAACTGAACAAGATTCCTCAAGCTGAGGGAGTAGTAGCAAGGATAGTTGTTAAATTAGAAGGTATGAACCCAGCGGCTTCGGTGAAAGACCGCATTGGGTTAAGTATGGTACTCTCAGCGGAAGCTGCTGGCTCAATTTCCCCAGGAAAGACCATTTTAGTTGAGCCTACTTCCGGTAATACAGGAATTGCTCTAGCAATGGTAGCAGCAGCGCGTGGCTACCGTTTGATTTTGACGATGCCTGAGACAATGAGTCAAGAACGACGGGCTATGCTTAGGGCTTATGGTGCTTCTTTGGAGTTGACACCAGGCACTGAGGGAATGCGGGGAGCAATTCGCAAAGCCGAAGAAATTGTGGCTAATACTCCCAATGCTTTTATGCTGCAACAGTTCCGCAACCCTGCTAATCCCAAAGTTCACCAGGAAACCACCGCTGAAGAAATTTGGACAGATACAGACGGGGAAGTAGATATCGTCATTGCTGGGGTAGGTACTGGTGGGACGATTACTGGGATTGCCGAAGTACTCAAACAGCGCAAACCGACTTTTAAAGCGATCGCAGTTGAACCCAGCAACAGCCCAGTACTCTCTGGCGGTGAAGCCGGGCCACATAAAATTCAAGGTATTGGCGCCGGATTTATCCCAGATGTTCTCCGCCTAGAATTGGTTGATGAAGTAATTAGAGTCAGCGATGAACAAGCGATCGCTTATGGGCGACGTTTGGCAAAAGAAGAAGGCTTATTGTCTGGGATATCCTCTGGTGCAGCTTTGTGTGCCGCAATTCAAGTCGGTAAACGTCCAGAAAATGCCGGACGTTTAATCGTGATGATTCAGCCTTCCTTTGGCGAACGTTATCTCAGCACACCCATGTTTCAAGATTTGTCTTTAGAAACTGCTGGCGTGCGTTAAAAAGACAGGGGACAAGAGAGTAATCAACCTCCCTGTCCTTCTGATTTGGCTCTTAGATAAATTAAGGCAACTTACCTTTTGAGGTGCGATCGCAGCCCATATTACGTTATTAGTGCTTCTAACTCTTTAACACTCCCACAGCTGCGTAAATATTGCTACGCTCATTCCCCCTAAAAAGCCGTGCGATTCTTGTGCGGAATTTGCTTATGTCGGGTTGCCCTTATTACAGGTCTTACAGTTCATGCCTACGCAATTATAGATATAGTGCTTCTGAGTTGAGTGCAATACAGACCTAACAAAAACAACCCTTACCCTGACAAAAAGATTTATTTTATCGAAACTCTTGCTGTCTTGGTGGGTAAAGATTAACATATCTGTGGGCAGAGGCAATATCTCGTTAAATCAACCGTAAAAATAGTGAAAACCTTGTGCTGTCTATTTTAAATCTTGTTTAGCACCAGTTAAACTTATCTGCATATAGTGACTTAAGACCATTCCCTGCTAGGTTATAAATCAAGCACAGATTATACTATAGAAAATTTAGTCAAAATTCTTTACAGCTTTAAAATCAGAGGTATCAATGATTATAACTAATTTTAGCAAACAAAGAAATGAATTTAAGGAATCTAAAGTACTCAAAGCGAAACCACATTGGCAAGGGCAAAATTTAAGCGATACTGCTGTCAAAGGTAAAGATACCAAGATGCGAGATCCTGCACCTGATAGTTTGATTTTGAATAACTTAAATCGTGGTCGAGTTGCGATTTTTATTGATGGCTTAAGCCTCTTCCATACAGCCTTACAACTCGGCATAGAAATTGACTACGTTAAATTGCTTTGTCATTTAACCAGCGGTTCCAGACTATTGCGTGCTTTTTTCTATACTGGGGTTGATATCAGTAATGAAAAGCAACAGGGTTTTCTTTTGTGGATGCGTCGTAATGGCTATCGTGTAGTGGCAAAAGAACTGGTTGTACCAGCAGAGAATTTCAAAAAATCAAATCTGAATGTAGAAATTGCTGTAGACATGATAACTTTAGCTCCTTACTATGACACAGCGGTTTTAGTCAGTGGCGATGGAGATTTAGCTTATGCGGTGAACGCTGTCAGCAGAATGGGGGTTCGGGTGGAAGTAGTGAGTCTGCAAACAACGACTAGTGAAAGTTTGATTGATGTTGCTGACTGCTTCATTGATCTCGATAGTATTAAAACACACATTCAAAAAGATTCTAATCTTGGCTATAGTTATCGCATGTCGTCAAATTCAAACCTTTGATTAAAAAGAGGTGGAGAGTGGGAGACATGGGGACGCGATGAAAGATATCCCCGTGTCTCCGTGTCTTTGCTCTGCCAATTTTGCTCGACCCTATATTTCAGATGGATATTTTAATAGTTGAAGATGAACCAGAAATTGCTCGTTTAATCAAACTCTCTTTAGAAAAAGAAGGATTTTTTTGTCGCACTAGCCGCGATGGACTAAATGCTTTGCGGATGTTTCAAGAGCAACCACCGGATTTAATCATTCTAGATTTAATGATTCCTGGTTTGGATGGGTTGGAAGTTTGTGCCCGAATTCGCCAGAAACCAGGTACAAAAGATCCTTACATTTTAATGCTCACGGCTAAGGGTGAAGAAATCGATCGCGTCATTGGTCTATCTACTGGTGCTGATGATTATATGGTCAAACCCTTTAGCCCCAGAGAGTTGGTAGCTAGGGTGCGGGCACTATTACGGCGTAGCCTCCGCCAAGGAGGACAACATCAAGTCAATCGTACCCAACACTTTATTGTTGATGTAGACCAGCGCACTGCCAGTCGCCAGATAAATTCTCAAGAAGTTGAAATTTTGGACTTAACTACCCTAGAATTTAACTTGCTAACCACCTTTGTCAGTAATCCTGGTAGAGTTTGGAACCGGACTCAGCTAATTGATAAACTTTGGGGAGATAATTTTTTTGGCGATGAACGAGTGGTGGATACTCATGTAGCTCGGTTGCGAAAAAAGATTGAGCCTGATTCAGCAAATCCTACTTTTATTAAAACTGTGGTTGGGGTTGGCTATAAATTTGAAGATCCTTTAGTAACGTAAATGTTATGAAAATGGGGCTGAGAGAGCGCCTATTTTTCTCTCACTTAGTAGTAATGATCGTGGCGGTAGCTAGTTTAGTGAGCATCAGCAAAATTTCTTCCCCCCGCTTGTTTGTACTGCATTTGGAACGGCTAGAAACTGAGGGGTTTAACTTAATCGATGTCCGTACTAAATTGGTTACAGGATTTGAATTTGCTTGGCAGCGCAGCACTATTTGGTCAGTCTTAGTCGGTAGTACCGCCGCCGGAGGATTGAGTTACTGGGTGTCCAGACGGATTATGCAGCGATTGACCGAGATGGAACAAATCACCCAAAAATTTGCTGCTGGTCAAATGGATGCACGATTACCTGTGTCTGACATTCCAGAACTTAATGCACTAGGTGCTAGTTTCAACCGAATGGCTGCCAGTTTAGAAGGCGTAGAAGCGCGGCGGCGAGAAGTAATTGGAGACATGACCCATGAACTACGTACACCATTAACTGTGGTGCGCGGTTACTTGGAAGAACTGGCTGATGGGGAAATTGAAGCGTCTCCTGAAATCTATCGGCGTTTAGCTAAAGAAACTAGACGCTTAGAGCGATTGGTGAACGATTTACAAGAATTATCTAAGGCAGAAGCTGGTTATCTACCAATTAATATCCAACGGGTAAATTTGTATCCGTTGTTAGAGTCATTAGTGGAGAAATTTACCGACCAATTATTAGAAGATGGGCCAGTTCTACTCTTGCAATGTCCATCTGTGCTACCCCCTGTATTGGCAGATATTGACCGTACAGAGCAGGTATTGGTTAATTTGCTAGGTAATGCAGTTCGTTATACTAACGAAGGTTCAATTACCATTGCTGTTGGGATTGAAGCATCTCAACTCTCGATTGCGGTTAGTGATACAGGCATTGGTATCGCTCCAGAAAATTTGCCTCATGTGTTTGAGCGCTTCTGGCGAGCCGACCAATCGCGCGATCGCCATTCGGGAGGTACTGGTATTGGTTTAACTATTTCCCGTCGTTTGATTGAATTACAAGGTGGTCAAATTCAGGTAGAAAGCGAATTGGGAGTTGGTAGTACGTTTCGCTTTTTCCTGCCTTTGGCTTGAGACAAAACCTTGAGTTCTGAGGGATTGACATAAGGTAGTCATGGCTGTGTCATACCCAATTGCTAATTTGAAAGTATCCAAAATCTTGGTTTGTTGATGAATGCCAGGATTTTAGAAATTCATAGAGTGTAACATTATGTCTACTTTTATTTTGGCTGCTTTTTTGGTTAGTTTACTCAGTGCTTCGGGTTATGCTGCGATCGCCTACCTGTTCCCTCAAAATCGTTCCCAAGACTGACTAACTAATTCGTAATTCGTAGTTAAGAATTACAAATTAGTAATTAGTTAATTTCCTTTCGCAATAATTCTGGAATTTGAGAAGGGCGTTCGGCTACTGTAACTTCCGCTTCTTTGAAAGCAGCTAATTTACTTTGAGCTGTGCCAAAGTTAGGATCACGTCCGATAACTGTTGCTAAAGTCCCAGTTTGACGCCAACTTTTTCCTGGTGGTGCAAGTCTACCTGCAATGTAGGCAATTACTGGTTTATCAATTGCCTCAGCAATGTACCGCGCTGCTGCTTCTTCACTACCACCACCGGGTTGACCGACTAAAACGATCGCTTGTGTAGTTTCATCTTCATCGAGAATTTGCAGCCATTGCAAAAATGAGGAACCGACGATCGCATCACTACCAATACTGACACTAATCGACTGCCCTAAACCTGCTTTTGTTAATTCGTAGGCGATTTCGTAGGTGAGGGTGCTGCTACGACTAACGATCCCCACTGTCCCAGGAGTATAAAATTCGCTGGGTTGAGTCCCTAAGAGTATTTTTCCCGGTACGATGATCCCCGGACTATTTGGCCCGATTACCAAAGTTTCACAGGCTTCGGCTTTGCGGAGTAACTGCACCATATCCAAAGGCGGCACGCCAGCAGTAATAATAATAATCTGGCGAATATTAGATGCGATCGCTTCTAATGCCGCATCTAACACGTCGTAAGGATCTACACAAATAATTGTCGTGTCAATTGCCCCAAATTGTTCTATTACTTCCTCTACTAAATCAAATACTGGCAGTCCATGTAGTTCCTGTCCGCCGCATCCAGGATTGACACCAGCTACTAAATTTGTGCCATAAGCTTTCATTTGAGCAACATGAGTGCTTGATATAAATTCACAAAAGCCTTGAATTAAGACTTTACTTTCTGGCGTTAGGTTCATAAAAAATTACCGTAAATTTGGCAACCCAGTGCCTTAAACTACTGGGCATAGAAACGACATATTTACTGAAATTCCAAAAACTAGTCTTGAAGCTAAGTGTTCCAAAAGTTAGAAAACTAACCTCTAGCTGGGAATATCCAGTTTGAATGCACTATATAATTTAGTTCCAGGAAGCAAAACTATACTTGATTTGAGCATCAAATTCAAGAATTTATACCCGACGGTAAAAACTAATAATTTTTGATTTTTGAATTGGAACAAAATGACATTCACTATCTTTTATTAGCCGTTGGTTTAGCAAGGAGAACTGCTGCCGCCACTGCCTCATCTAAATTTTCTACCACGACGAGCGCATCAGTGTGGGTTTTTAGTGTCGTCAAATATTTTCTCGCAGTGTTAAATTCGGAACCCGCAAGGCGGACAACTAAGGATGGAAAACTAAGCTCTCGCCGAACCTTACTACCATTAGAACGTACAACCTGTGATTGAAGTTCGCTGTTGTCTTGCTGCACAACTCTAGCTATAACTTCAGCCACTTCCTCAGTTTGCGGAATGCTACCTAGAAAGTTAATTAGTATTACTTGAATGCTTTTATCAGCCTCCAGCATTTTCAAACCTGTTTCTAGGCGATCGCGGAAGGTAGTTGGTGTAGTATCTGTAAGGAAAGCATGACGTAGATTCAAACAAACACCTGGATTGCCACCAGCATTCGCAACTAAATCTAAAGTTGCCATCACTGAACCAGTACCGTTACCTAAAATACCGATTTTCCCATGCATTTGCACACCATCCCAGTCACCTAAAATACCGTTGATTTCAGTAGTGGTATGACGACTGATAATTTTTGCTGCCATCTCGGCGAGATCGGGATGACGCTTGATCGCCCGTTCGTTGACCCTGACTTTACCATTAAGAGCCATAACTTGACTAGTAGTACTGACTGCCAAGGGATTAATTTCGACTAAATCCAGGTCTTTTTGGACAAATAAGTGGTACATCTTCTCTACAACGCTGCTTACCGACTGCATCAGCGTTCCTTGCAAACCCATTTTCAAAGCCAATCGTCGAGCATAAAATGGCGAAAATTCCTGTTCCACAACAACATGGTGCATTCTTTCCCCAGCCGATTCCCAATCGATGTCTGCTTCTTTGCAACCTAAAAGTACCGGTCGACAGACAGCTGTATCTAAAACTACTGCTAGATAAAATTCTTGGTTGGCGTCGTATCTAGATTCTGCCAGTACAACTTCCGGCAATTCGCCCCATATTGGTAAACTAAAGATATTTTGAGCTGCTGCGATCGCATCGATAGTCGTTTGGGCAAACCTGACTCCACCCGCTTTTGCCCGTTCCGCTCCGTGGACTTGAGATTTCAGTACAATTGGAAAGCGAATTTTTAACCGTTTCAAATCTGTAGGATGGTCAATTCGTTGCGAAGGCAATACCGGAATGCCTATCTTCGCAAACCATTCTTTAACTTGGTACTCTAATAAATCCATTGATACACCTTATATTGACACTTTCCAAGATTTTGGTTATTCCTGTCTTGATATTTTGCAGCACCTGTATTGCAGAAATAACCTTTTTGCAGCTATAAAAACTTATTTTTCACGGATCAATTTTATCGAATTCAGCAAATGAAGCATATTAATTTTGATAGTCAATTTGTTTGTGCCAGAGCCACAATACATAATTAATCTCCTCAGCAAGTTTCCCAGCATAGAAGATAACTAGCATTTTTGTCAAAACCCTCTGACATAGCATCGTTTTCTTAACCTTTAGATAATTTTGAAACAATTGCTTTGCAACTAGAATTTCGCAAAGCAGTAGCTTTTGCGAATTTAATTATCGCAAAGTAATGCAGTGAAAATACCCAAATCCTTTATTATTCCCATTTTTTATTTCTAATTTATACCTGAAGACAGATTATTTAATTTTGCATCTAGCGCTGTAAAAATGTATCGCTACGAACAATAATTACTTTTTTAATTTTTGGTGAAAAGTCAGAATTTGTGTTAGAAAGTTGGTCGTTCAGATTCTCAGGCTGTGGTTGGTTAAACTGTGCATTTGCATTCAACAAACCTAAAAAGTTCATTTCATCCCCTTAAAGATAATCAAAACAATATAGAAGTTCAGCGGGAAAGCTCTATGAAAGTAGCAGTCCAGCAGGAAGATTTACAGCTTTTAGCCAAAACTTTGCAAGAACAATTACTTGTAGAAGTCTCAACCGCTGAAGTCTTCGAGGTTAAGTGCGTCGTCAATAAAGGCGAGCTAATGATTTTAACGCAACACGCGTCAGATGTAATCGTTGACGCTCAAGTAATCTTTGCAGTCATTGAGGAGGTACTTCAGTCTCTAGCACCCCACAAAGAGCAACGGGTGCAATGTTTCCTCAGAGTTCTTGGCGAACAACTCCCTTATACTAAATGTTTCTTAGCATTGAAGCAGACGGGGGAATGGTTAGCAGACGGGGATGAGGAAGCACAAAAAGATGAGGAAGTAATATCCCCCTCATCATCTCTGACATATTCTCCATCAATCAATGAGAGTGAAGAAGAAGGAGAAGAAGAACTCTTTGACCCGTTTGCAGATGTGCCGAATTTCTCGGCTTCAAAGCCAGGATTCAAGGTCAAACCTATCCTACTGGGTGCGGCGTTGGTGGGAATTATAGTTTTAGGCGGTGGTGCTTATTTATTGACTCGCCCTTGTGTGATGTCTGAGTGTCAAGAAATACAAAACGCCAAGCAATTAAAAACAAAATCTCCGCAACTGATGCGCCGCGCTAAGTCTGAAAAAGAATTAGTAGCTGTACAACAGCAACTTGCAGCAGCCAGTACAGACCTGAATGTAATTCCTAGTTGGTCGCCTCGTTACCAGTTGTCACAGGAACTAAAAGCAAGTTTATCTGGACGAGCAGAAAAAATCAATCAGGTGGTCAAAGCTTTGCAGACGGCATCTGTGGCGACACAAAAAGTTCAAACTCCAGCATCTAGCTTAGAGGAATTACAAACTAGGCAACACTTATGGCGACAGGCTATAGCGCCACTAGAAAGTATAAGTTCCAGTAGTGAACTCTATGGGTTGGTGCAGGGTAAATTACTGAATTATCGTGTCCGTTTGCACGCTGTAAATCAACAGATATTTATTGAGGAAAAATGGCTGAAAAAACTAACAGCGGCAAAAGTTGTAGCCGTTGCAGCCGAGAAGCGGGAAACTGCTGCTAAATCCTTGACTGACTGGCAAAAGGCGCAGTCTACTTGGCTGGTAGTAATTAATGCCTTGAATACCATTCCCCGAAATAGCCTTGGATACCAAGAAGCCCAAAAGCTGTTGGTAGATTATAAACCTAAGTTAGTATTAGTACGCGATCGCGCTACTAAAGAACAATTAGCTGTTAAAACCTACCAACAGGCCCTTAGCACTGCCAAGCAAGCGAAAGCTTATGAACAACAAAACCAATGGCAAGCAGCGGCGATATATTGGGAGCAGGCTTTGCAAACTGCTAAAAAAGTTCCCCAAGATAGCTTGTACTACACTCAGGCTCAGTCTCTCAGCGAACCCTATTCAGCTGCGCTCAAACAAGCACAAGAAAAACTACAAGTTGTTAGTAGTTTGCAACAAACCCGCACTGACTTGGATAAGACCTGTATTAATGGAATTCGGATTTGCACCTTTAGTATGGACAATGCAGAAATTATTGTCCGACTAACCCCTGAGTATGACCAAATAAGGCAAAATAACTTGGCCAATCCTTATTCTAAGAATTCGGATACTGCTGTTGATGTTACCAATCACTTGCAAATCTTACGGGAAACCCTAGCCGTAATTGGTGAAAATGCCAATCTATCCCTTTTTCTTTATGATTCCCAAGGTCAGGTAATTTATACGCGGACTTTAGGCGGTTAAGTAGAAACCTCAGTGAAATATAAAGGATGAATTGTACATTAACTAATTATTTGTCAATTTAACAAAATATTGTCACAGCATTTCAAATACCTAAAACCCTGGCATAGTAATGATTATGTCAGGATTTTTCTTTTTCCTATTTAAGGATGTACAACATTTTTCAAAGCGGGCGATGGGACTCGAACCCACGACGTTCACCATGGGAAGGTGACATTCTACCACTGAATTACACCCGCAGATTGCTAAGATAAACTTAGTAGTCAAATAAAATATACCACTATTTGCAGCTGTTTTCAATTACCTAGAACATACACTACTCTAGCAAATACTGATGCATGAGTCATGCGGCTGTTTAGATTGGAAAATATTTTTAGCTAGCTGATGACGGCACTTACTACCATATTTAATTAAAGAACAATGTCCTCGCCTCGCTCCGTGAAGCGAACCTCTTTAATATTCCATTGAGCATTACTCGTTAAGGTTTTGCGGAGACTGCCAAACAGAGCAAACTGTTCACAACTAGAAAGAGAAGTTATTTGCCGCTTTGACTCAGGAGATATTCGTAAATCAACTGTAGCAATGCCATTTTTGATGTTGACACGATACCCAGACAAGCTAAAGTCGCTTGTATCTCGTTTTTCCAAGATTTTACTCACTACATTTGTCACTGGTTCCTCGGCTGGTACTGAAACCTTCTCTGGAATTAGTTTTTGACACTGGGTATCACTTGTGTATAGTGTTACGCTAGTTGTTTTGGCAATGGCAACCTTAGAAGTTGGTGAGGAAGGCGTATTTTCCTTAGAAGATTCTTGATTAGGAGATTTTTCTCTCAACTGAGCTACGCTAGGAGTTTGGCTGGGAGACTGAGAAGGTATGTTATTCGTCGGTGCTGGTGCTGTGGTAGGGTATGACGTTGCGCTGTCAATATTACCTGCGGTAGGGTTAGAACTACAACTACCGAGGCTCAAAACCATTGTCACAAAAATAGGGGATAAAAAATATCTCTTGATTATGTTCATAAATTTTGCTTATAAATGTTATTGTTATCGATTTCAGTGTCGTTGGTATCAATTCCGTATAAATCCATGAATATTGAGCCAGTCTATAAAGTGTCAACCAAAAATCTTTTAAAGTCAAATTTTATACTATATACCAAAATTACAACATCTTCTATTCAAGGAGCTATGTCTGACGACAAGCCGCTTTACGTCTATGTCAATCCCAAAAAGCTTGACTAAAACAAGTAGGGATAGAATAAACCAGAGAATTGCTGCAATCAGTAGTACTGCCTCTACGCCTGCTGCTCGTGCTAAATAAATTTGGCAAGAGTAAAATCAACTCCTTGTACAGTATAGGTAAGTTGTCCTACCTTAGAAAAACTTGTGCTTTTAGATTACTGATTAAAAGAAAATTACTAGTTTTCACTACTTTTTTGCTTAGTCAATTGCTGTACTAATAATTGTACTCCCAAAGCCAATAAACCAATTGCCACTATACCAAAAATCCCGCTACCTAAAGCAACTACACCAACAACCAGAGTGCGGACAGCAGAGGAAATCTTCACCACCAATGGATTGATTGAATGGATCGGTTTACTAGCAAAGTTTGTCGCGATCGCAATCATCAACGAATACGCTGCAAATCCCATTCCTCCAGAAATCACCGCCCCAGTAAAACAACGTAACGGACTAGCTGTCACCGATTCTTTAGGATCTGTTTGCGGCGTTAGATTTTGATCATTCATAATATTTTAGATTTTAGACTTCGTTGTGAGCGCTCAGTTGAACGATTTTAAATTTTGGATTGGAGCATTAGGAACAATAGGAACAATTCTTGTTTTCAGCTAATCGTTATTAAAATTGCATCTTTGCATTTTTTTAGTGATTTAAACTATGCAACTTAAAACCTCATCAGCTTATTCCCCATACTCCATTAACGATAAAGATTTATTTAAATTGAAGATGCTACCTGAATACCATGTGTAATTGTCCGAGTCACAAACAATTCTAAGTCTTCATCAACAATTGCTTCCCTGACTTGCCGCAAAACTAGTTCTGCCTGCTGTTGAGACTCAAAAAGAGCAAAAACTGTTGGCCCAGAACCAGACATCATTGTTCCTAAAACGCCTTCCTGATTAGCAAATACTTCCCGCAATTGCAAGACTTGCGGATAGGCTGGCAATACCACGCGCTCTAAATCATTATGCAATTTTTGGGCAATTTCTCTCGTATTTTTATCCAGGATAGATTTTACTATTGCTCCTGAATGAACTGCATTAGCACGCTCTGCCAAGTTGCCGCTATCTCTAATATAAGAATTACCAAACTGGTGTCGATAGGTTTTGTATGCCCAAGGGGTGGAAACTTCCAGACTGCGGTATTTCCCCAATACTATATATATATTATCTAAACTCGGCAGAGGAGAAAGTTGTTCACCCCTACCTGTTGCGATCGCTGTTCCACCCGCTACACAGAACGGTACATCTGAACCGAGTGTACCTCCCAACTCCTCTAATTCTGACTGAGTTAGCCCCAACTTCCACAGTAAATCTATCCCCACCAACACAGCTGCTGCATTCGTCGAACCTCCAGCCAACCCAGCAGCTACAGGAATCTGCTTGTTAACGGTAATCTCCACACCCCCATAT
>JADEXV010000317.1 GCA_015206945.1 Nostocales cyanobacterium LEGE 12452
GGGGAGCAGGGGAGCAGAGGAGCAGGGGAGCAGAGGAGAACTTACAGTAAGTTTTTCCCCTCTGCCTCTTGTGCCCAATGACAAATGACAAATGACAAATGACAAAATTAATTAGCCGCAGCTATTTCAGTGCTACCTGAATTTTGAGAACGAGTGAGGCTATTAAAGAGAACTTGACCGAGTGCTTTAATTAAACTTCCCTCTAACTCTTGAGCCATCTTTAAATTGAAGCCAAAGGCATTATTGGCTTCTGCAACAATCCGTTCTGCTGTTATATCATCAACGGGTAATGCATTTAATGCCTGACGATACTTATCCTTAAATGCCTTTTTGTCAGGAATTTGCTCAAAGTTGTAAAAGTATGTGCCTTCAAAGCCAGAAAGCTTCAGGGCTGACTGAGCAACTTTTTGTAGCATTTGACCCCCAGAAAGATCGCCCATGTAGCGAGTGTAGGCATGACCTAGCAATAAGGCTGGTTCACTAGCAGAAATTTCCCGAATGCGGTCAATGTAGCTCTGGGCAGCAGGTGAAGGTGTAATTTGCTCTCTCCAATTATCCCCATAATAGAACACCATATCTTTTTCGAGTGAGGATTGGCGATTAAGTTCCAGAAAGTAAACTCGACTAATCACAGGATGTTCTACATGGCTCTCTAATGCCGCTTCTAGTTCGCTGTAGACGTAATACAAGTTGCTTAAGAATTTGGCAAAGCAGTCTCTATCCACAACTCCTTGCAAAAAACATTTCATGAATGCCACATTTTCCGCTGATGTGTGGGCTTGTTGAGTTCCAGAGCGGAGTTTGATGGCTAGATTGCTACTCATTGTTGCTTCCTTCATGTTCAAGCGCAAGGTTTCTCCGCAGTCACCGACTCAGGATGGCTGCCACGACCAGCTAAAAAATTGTTATTCTAGGTTTAGAAAGGATCTGCATCACTCTATCCAACAAGTACAACTGCCGATGCAAATCCCAGCTATTTTTATTTATCCTAAGATTATTTAACTATTCATTCGTATATAGCTATTAAGATATTAATATTTATTTATGTTTTTCTGATGCTCATGTTCAGACACATCCCAGTAGGGGCGCAAGTCCTTGCGCCCCTACCGCGTGGTCTATTTACCTTAAAAGCGATGCCTACGGCGGCAAGCTATGCGAACTTATTATAAAATGCTGCCCAAAATTACCCTTGATAGACTGGATTATTGGGTATCCATTGCAGACTTACCTAATCAAACCCTTCGATATTGAATCATTCAGAGAGACAGTGTATTGGACATTTGCTGACAAAGAATGTAGAGATCAGTTAGCGCAGTTAGGTGAAGCCTAGTCCAATTTTGCATCTCTACAAGGATTTTAATGCTACTGAAGGACAGATTTAACTTAATCTTATCCTTTTTTTTATTTGTTCTTAGTTGTACTAAGACTTTTAATACAATAGATTGTATTTAATCAGTATAAAATTCTTCTATAAAAATCCGATTTAATTTTTGAAAAGCTTGCCTGCTGTGGCTTTGGGTGATGTTAATCAGAGCTTCAGTATACTTAAAAAGATTAATACCAAATTATTAAGAGTTCTATGTGATATTCTCAAAACAGATTTCAGGATTCAGCTGACCGTTTGGTATTGTCCTCACTAAATCAGGATAAATTCTATGTATCGATTCCAGATCAGTGCATACACTCAAACGGGCGAATCCATTGGTCTGGTGGGTTCTACTCCAGAGTTGGGATTGTGGGACATTAGCAAATGTGTTCATCTGCGTACAAGTGGCGATCGCTATCCTTTATGGTGGACAGATATAGAATTTGAGATTCAGCCGCCTTTAAAGTCAAGCGATAGACAGAGAGTTGAATATAAGTACATACGTCTCGATGCCAACGGTAATGCCCGATGGGAGAGCTTACTAGATACAAATCGCTGGATTCCGATTGACTCTCACAATCGTGCCAGCACAATTATTGTGGATGATGGCGCATTCGGTTATTTACAACCTTACCCCTTCGGATACATTGAGGAGTCTGCTGTCAAAATCCCCCTGGATGAAAAGTCTGAAGGTTTAAAAATCGTAGTCATTGGCAGTTCTGTCGCATTAGGTCATAGAGCTTGGTTTTTGAAAGGTTGGGTTTGGCTGTTGACACAGGCTTTGCAGCAAAAATATGGGCATAAAGTCGTGAATGTGTCGGAAGTGGGGGCGAATGTCAGCAGAACGATCGCTCGATTCCCCTGGTTTGTCACCCCAGAACAACCGGATATTGTGATTATTGCCCTGTCTCTAGGCAACGAAGGATTAGCCTACTGTCCCCCTCATGAACGGCGGGCAGTACAGCGGCGGTTTGAAAGTGGCTTGCAGCAGCTTGTGAAAATGACGCGCGACATCGGAGCAATCCCGATTTTAGGCGGAGTCTATCCCAATGGTGATTATTCTCTGGAACATTACTGGCTGATCCGAGACACACACAAACGAATGCTCAGTTGGGGCGTGACTGTATTGGATTGGTTAGCAGCTGTAGATGATGGACAAGGACGATGGAAAGCGGGGACATCCTTCGATCCGGCTCACCCGAATACAGTCGGTCATAGCCTTATGTATCAGCAGATTGACCACCATTTATTCGATATCGACAAAGACGGATTAGCAAAAGAAAAACAACGCTTCCAGCAACCGAATGAATTCCCCATCTACTTTGATAATGGGGGCTTTCATGTCTCTGTCTGTATGGAAGAGAAGCGTTTACGGATTGTTAATTCATCGCAATACAGCTACACGATCGCTCCCTATTGGCAAGAACTACAAACTGCACTGCAAAGTAAGGCTGGATTGATATCAGGTATTTACATTGCAAAAAATACCCAGCCGGGGACGCTCCCTTTCTTGGCTGTAGAGGATGGCGCGATCGCAACTACAATAAACATCCCGCCTAATACCGACCTAAAATATACCACCGCCTTCAATCTCTTTTCGCCGAACAACGTTTTATTCTATGACGGACATTTGGGAATTTTGCAAGCGGATGAACGCCACCTCTGGATAATCAACGAATCAGACAGCGAGTACAACATCCAGCCAATGTGGACGGAGGTTTGCGACGCACTTAAAGCCATGCCATCGGGTGTTTACGAAGATCCGCTTTATCCCGATGTCCCGTTTCGCACGATGATGATTGGTAAGGATGGGCTAGAAAGCCGGGTGAAAGCACCACCTAAGTCTGCGGTGTTGTTCCAATACAAATGTGAGCTATCGGATATCAGCCGTGTGGCGATTCTTCCCCTTGGCGATCGCTGTGCCGTCCGCATGATGCTATATAAAATGGAGTATGACGGCCCCGCCTTTCCCTTCGATCTAACGCGCACCATTAATATTGCAGATGTTGCGGATGCGATCGAACACGGTTTTGATGGTATGTGGAATCCTGCTTATTTGCATTACAGTCCCGATGCAGGTAGAATTTACCACAGTAAATGGTCGGGTTTATCCTTTGCCCATGAAGTCGAGGAGACAGACGATCCCACGAACGATATGTTTCCCGTCCATGAACGGATGCGCATTCGCTACACAGCACGCTCTGAAAGGTTTTGGTACGCACTGCGGCACTGCGACAAAGTGCTTTTTGTTCGTACAGGAATTAGCGATCGCGGTGGTGTGATAGATTTAGTCAACAAGCTAGAAAAAAAATGTCAGGGCAAGCCATTTCATTTGTTGCTTCTTTCTCCCCAAAGCGGTGATGAGTTTTTAGATATTCCCAACGTGCTGCATTACAATGTCGAGTTTAATCCCGATCGCATGTATGACGATTTGGGACATTGGATGTATTGCACAGAGTTAATGCGAGGAATTCTGGAATCCCTTGGTGTGTCCAGCAAAAACCTCTTTTGGTGTCCGCCCAAAACGCCGAAGGATGTACTAAGGTGATTGCTGATGAAAAAAATACCTATGTTGACGAGTTTCGACAACTCTTGGAGACGCTACGCGAACGCTCAACTCTCGACCACTCAGTTGGTTGAGCGAAGTCGAAACCAACGGCTGTGGTAATTTTATTATTAGAATTCACCTAAAAGGGTGAGAAATCAGTTAAAGTAATCTCTAATTCAAAACATTGCACGCATCTCTTAGCCTGCTTAATTGTGTTTCACAATAGCAATCGTCAGTTAAAAAAAAACCTACGGCATAGATTTCTCATACAAACTTTCAAGAGTATTGGTGACGAAGTTACCAATGTCACTTTCTTCTGATTCACGTGAGCCTGCAACATTTAATATACTAACATTATATTTCTGTAGAAAATCCAATAGTTGAATGTAAGGTTCAAAAGCATTATTCAACCTTACTAAATGAATCCAAGGTTTCTTGTATTTCTTAGCACATGATGATGTCCACAACGATCCCTTTATAAGTCGTGGATTTATGGTGAATATCACAGTGGCATCAGAATCTCGTACATTCAACTCTGTTCGCTCTTCATATACAGACGATGATGTTTCCTTTAATGTGTACTTTGGCTCAATAACCCCATCTTCTGCTAAACGACCTTTTGGACACCAACCACTGTAAGGAATATTATGCTTAATTGCCCAATCAAGAGCTGCACGGTCAGCTCCTGTTTGACCCCCTGATATAATCAGTTCAACTGACCAAAGTTTTCTTAGCCTTTGTGTCATAGATTCATTCCAAATCTGTTTGAATTCCGCAGCTAAAATTTTTTCTATTTGACCATCACCTGCTATTTCAGATGTTGGGTTTGACGATGGATACAGATTCTCTAGATAAGGTCAGTAACGAAGGATTTTATCCGATCTAACACAACCCCGAAAAGGATAACTGTCAAAAAACTCATACGTAATTTCAGTTTGAGCAAAATAGCTCAACCACTGTCGGCTTAATAACTTTCCCCATCGCGTTGCGTGGTAATTCTTCAACTATCAAAATTTGGGTTGGCACTTTATAAACAGCCAATCGCTCTTTTGCCCAACTCCTGAAAGCTTCTAATGTTAAAGGTTGTGAGCCTTGCAATACTAACGCGGCACACACCCGTTCACCCCATTCTAAATCGGCAACCCCAACCACTGCACATTCCTGAATATCTGGATGCGATCGCAGTACTTCTTCAATTTCTAAAGCTGAAACTTTATACCCTCCAGTTTTGATTATATCCACACTCATCCGTCCCAGAATTCGGTAGTTGCCATTCTCGATTACGGCGGTGTCTCCAGTACGGAACCAGCCATTTTGGAAGGCTTTGGCAGTTGCTTCGGGGTTTTGCCAATATTCTAAAAACACTCCAGGGCCTTTAACTTGGATTTCTCCTGGTGTCCCAGTTGGAACTAAATCTCCGTTCTCATCTACTAATCTCACTTCAACTTGAGGCAGAGGCTTCCCCACATATCCAGCCAACCGTTCACCGTGTAAAGGGTTCGATAGCGCCATGCCGATTTCAGTCATGCCATAACGCTCTAGCAGAAAATGGCCGCTGATGGTTTGCCACTTTTCTAAAACTTGAACTGGTAAGGCTGCCGAGCCAGAAACCATTAGGCGTATCTTAGCACAGCCTTCTGACATGATTTGTTGGCGTTCTTTAGAGGCAGTTTCCCAAGCCGTAATTAGCTTCACATAAATTGTTGGTACTGCCATGAATAAGGTTAAGTCACCGTCACAAATTCGCTTCCAAACGGTTTCGGCATCAAACTTGCTCAATATATGGCATTCTGCTCCAGCCCATAAAGCACAAGTCAGTACGTTAATAATCCCATGAATATGATGTAGTGGCAGGATATGTAAAATGCGATCGTTAGATGTCCATTCCCAAGCGGTACTTAAACTAGTCACTTGCGCTTGAATATTTTCGTGAGTCGTAACTACACCTTTTGGTTTTCCTGTTGTACCACTGGTGTAGAGAATTAAAGCGCGTCTAGTGATATCTATCTCTGGGAGGCGACTAATATTATGTGGAAGCGTTTCTGAGGTGAGGATAAATCTCAAATTGTGTTCTTGGGCGAGCGATGCCTGCGGCGGTAAACTACGCAGTATATCCTCAAAAGTAGGATGAGCAACAATAATCGATGCTCCAGAATTAGTAATTACATACTCCAATTCTGGACGTGGGTGGGAAACACACAGAGGTACAGCTATGCCACCAGCCCGCCAAATTCCCCATTGAGTGGCTACATACTCAAACCCAGGTGGGATGAGAAAGGCAACTCGCTGCTCTTGTAAATCTTCTGTATTTTGAAGAAGACTTGTTGCTATTTGACTGGAAGTGTGCAGCAAATCTCGATAAGTAAATGCTCCATTTGTTGCCGCGATCGCTGTTTTTTCGTTATGTTCTTCAGCACGAATAATTAATGGTAGATTCACGTTTGTTTATCGATTTAGGGTTGATTCAGTTTACTCAATGGAAGTATATATAAATCTGATTTGATTTACTCTGCACCTACAAGTTCAGATCCACAATTTCTTTTTATAAGCCGATAATCTTTTTATTGGTAAATTTATAGATATTACAACCAACGTTGTTTTTTAGCATAGACAATACTGCCAATTACAATTAATGCCATCATGCCGATTACCGCAGGGTAAGCCCAAGGCTGTTCTAATTCTGGCATATATTTGAAGTTCATACCATAGAAACCAGACAGAAAAGTGATTGGTAGAAATATGCTTGAAAGGATAGTCAGGCGATTAATTCGTTCGCCTGTTTTACTAGCAATATTATCGCGTTGAATTTCCATTAGTTCTGACATCCAGGCTCTTATAGCTTGATATTCTTGCCAGAGTCTATCAACGTGATGAACCAGTTCTTGATTGAATAGTTCTTTTACTGGCTGGCTGATCCATTGGAAATCTTCGTTATCCATAATAGCCATAAGTAACTTGATGCTTTGAAAATTACGGCGTCCAGAACGAGTAGATTGCCTCATTGTGGCAATTTTTTGGTACGTTGATTCATCACCAGAATTGTCTAAAACTTCATCTTCTAAATCATCAAGTTTTCTCGAAATATAGGTAAATACAGTTTCGTAATTATTCAAAATATCTTTAAATATGAGATAAAAAAGATAGTCAATTCCCAATTTCTCAATATCTAGAGTTCGTTTTTGGAGATTATTAGCTAAAATAGTTAAAATTTTAAGTTCAGTGATTTCAAAAGTTATAATAAAATTATTTCCAACTACAATATTGCCACGCACAACCTCAAACTCATTATTTTTTATTTGAGAACTTAGGATTTCATAGCTATCAAATAAACAATCTTCTAC
>JADEXV010000510.1 GCA_015206945.1 Nostocales cyanobacterium LEGE 12452
CCCCTGCCCCCCTGCTCCTCGGTCACTGAGCGTAGCCGAAGTGCTGCTCCCCTGCTCCCCCGCTCCCTGTAGCCATACACTACCTGTTGCTTGTACTTGCACAGGAATCTGACCCAGCCAGGCGTTAAATATAGCAATATCGTGAATGGCTAAGTCCCATAGCGCATCAACATCTTGCCGGACAGGCCCTAAATGGGTGCGGGTGGCGTAGCCATAGCGTAAATCACCTAATTTACCCGCTTGTACTACAGTTTTTCCTCGCTCAACCGCTGGATGAAATAAATAAGTATGGTCAATTGTCAGTATTAAATGATGCTGTTCTGCTAACTGGCAAAGTTCCCGACATTCTGCGGGATTGAGAGTTAGGGGTTTTTCTGCCAAAACATGGTATCCCTGTTGGAGAGCGTCTTTAATTAAAGCATAGTGGGTGGTAGCAGGAGTTGCGATCGCCACTCCTGTCAACCCTGGAACTGTCTTTAAATCCTGCCATTGGGTTGTTAATAATACATTTTTGTCTAAGTCGAACTGCTGCTTTACCGCCGCTAATCGTTCTGGATGGGGGTCTACTACAGCAACTACATTTACTTGGGGATGCGCTAAAAAATTCCGCAGTAGATGCACTCCCCAACGCCCAACTCCGATGACAGCAATATTAATTTTATTTGTCATTAGTTATTTGTCATTAGTTATTTGTCATTAGTTATTTGTATACAAAGGACGAGGGACAAATGACCACTGACAATCAACTGATTATCGACTAATTGCCCTTCTTTTAAGCTCAGGGTATTTGCGGATTAGGAATTGCTAAGAAAGCTACTTTAGCTGCGGCTTGTTCAGCCGTTTTGATTGATCGCCCCTTACCTTCTCCAAGTTTGTTTCCGTGCAGCCACACTTCAGCCAGGAAACGTTCTTGATTGCGATGTGGTTGAGTGACTTCCACAACCCGATACTCTGGTAAAACTTTAAATTGCGCCTGAGTCCATTCTTGGAGAGCAGCTTTGTAATTAAGTCTGGCAGGATCGAGGCGAATTTCTGTTGCTAGTTCGTGAAAGTGGGGATCTAGCCAAGAGCGGATCAATTCCAGATTTTGAGTACTTAAGTAAAGCGCACCCAAAACTGCTTCAAAGGCATCTGCCAATCGTGACTCTAGACCAACTTTATCAGCGGTAGCACTACCAGCGACTAGTAAGTATAACTCCAAACCATAAACTCTGGCCAATTGGGCGAGAATGCGATCGCTCACCAACACCGAACGAATTGCTGCAAAATCCCCTACTGGACAATCGGGATAATTTTCCCATAACACAACAGCCGAAACTAGCCGCACCACTGCATCGCCAACAAACTCTAGCTGTTCATAATTTGCCGAATCAGAGACAGTGGGATGAGTGAGCGCTAAATCCAGCAGTTCCCACTTTATAGGTGCTTCTAGCGACAAACCTAATTTTTGGACTAAACTTTCAAGTTGCCGTTGACGGCGTGGATAGGCAAGGGGCATTGCATGATAAGGGG
>JADEXV010000511.1 GCA_015206945.1 Nostocales cyanobacterium LEGE 12452
GCTCCCCTGCTCTCCTTTTAAAAATAGCCACAGTGACACACCACATAACACAAAACAAAGCGCCGTGTTGACTTTCATAGTGGCAGGACTACCAGGAAAGCCGCGCTTTAGAACTTCAATGCCCAGACCCCAGCCAACTAATACCAAGCTACCAACAAAAACAGCGATCGCACTTGCGACTCTTGCCACAAATGCATTTGTAGGGATTTTAAATCTATCTTGCAGTCGCAAGCGGTTAATATTTAACATTGAGTGTTCTCTAACCGCATCTATCTAACGTAGTAAATTTACGTACTTCTCACGAGCTAATCATTGATGTTCTTTGTATTTTAAGCTACACTTTGTTTGATTTTTCATCTACCTCTATGCATATTTTTTCTTGCATAATTTAAAGTAGGAAATAATGGTGGCTTAAAAACCACCTTTGCGAGTATTTCAGAATTTTAGGCTATGCCCCTTACCATCATCTTGAAACCGTTGCTCTCCAACCCCAACAAGTTCTATAATCACTTCTCGCAGTGGAGGTGTCCACTTTCCAACTCTTGCTGCAATTTCCACTACTGTTTGGCTTGCCTGAGTAAATACACGGATGTTAGTTATTGAGTGGTTATTATCTTGATACTTGCTTGTCTGTCCATCATCTTCAAATAACTGATATTCGTTGTTACCAGCCCATATTCGTAACCGGATCTCGTCGAGTGGCGATTCCTCAACGTATTGGCTAACAGGTTGCATAGGAATGATCGAACCGCTACGAACATACAGTGGCATTCTTTCTAGTGGTGCATGAGCAAGAATGTGAATCGGGCCTTCATAGCGATCGCCACTCCACCAATCATACCAAGTGCCAGCGGGTAAGTAGACAACTCGATGCTCAACTCCAGGGCGGTAAATTGGTGCAGCCATCAGCGATGCACCTAGCAATACTTGATCGTAGAGGCTATAGGTTTTCGGATCGTTGGGGAAGTGGTACAATAAGGGTCTTAAAATCGGTGCGCCCGTCGTTGCTGCTTCCCAGAAAAGACTATAAATATAGGGAAGTAATTGGTAACGTAGATTAATGTATTCTCGACAGATATTTTCAACGCGATCGCCAAATACCCAAGGTTCATGACGAGCAGTAGACATTGCCGAGTGACCGCGCATCAATGGGTAAAGCATTCCTACCTGCATCCAGCGAGCAAATAATTCAGCTGTGGCGTTACCAGCAAACCCGCCAATATCGCAACCCACAAACCCCACACCCGAAAGTCCCATGTTACAAAGCATCGGCAGAGACATTTCTAAATGCTCCCACAACGATTGGTTATCCCCCATCCACACAGAAGACCAGCGTTGCACACCAGCATAACCCGATCGCGTTAACACAAATGATCGCTCTGAACTTCGATGCCGTTCCAACCCTTCATAACAAGCTTTAGCCATCATCAACCCATACAAATTATGCACTTCTGTATGAGTAGACGTAGATAAATTCTCCTCTGCCCCTCTGCTCCCCTGCTCCTCTGCCC
>JADEXV010000512.1 GCA_015206945.1 Nostocales cyanobacterium LEGE 12452
GTATACATCCTACTGGAAAGCGGCCACCGAGAAGAAGTACGTTTTCCTACTATTCAAGAGTTTCAGAAATGGTATAGTGGCGAACTTGTGCCAAAATCTGCTTCTAATGACTTTATTAGCGTGCCGATCAAAAATATTCAAGGGGAATATATGGTAGTACGCCCTTCTCGGATCGTGGCAATCCGGGTAGAACCAATTTTTAGTTCCAGTGTTGAAAGATTCAACTAAATGATGAGAAAAACCCTTGCTTTGCTTTCCCTGAGTCTGGGAATTGCCCTTGTAAACCCTCTCTGGTCGGCTGTTGCTCAGGTTCCTAATTTACTGCCTCTGCCAGCACCCACCGCTCCCGATCTCCCGCCTCTACCAATACCAACCATTCCTGAGGTAACGCCACCGCTAAAACCAATAACTATAGGAAGCAATTGTACGCTCCGGCAGAGTTGCTTGGGTTGGGATGACCAAATTTGGGGACAAAGGGGCAAAGCAGGCGATCGCAACGCGCTGTTGACTTCTATTGATAACAGTCTGCTTTACCTAACAAAGGGTGAGGCGATCGCAGCGTATCAAAATTATCCAGTTAAGGAAATTACCCTCGATCGCGTCCGCCGGAGTTTGCTACGTTTCCGCCAACTGGTTGTCAGTTCTAAGTCAGCAGCGCAATTACAAGCTGCTGTCCGCAGGGAGTTTGTCTTATACCAGTCTGTGGGCAACGATGGCAAGGGTACTGTTAAATTCACTGCTTACTACGAACCTGTTTACACCGCTAGCCGTGTCAGGACTGCAATATACAAGTATCCTCTTTATCGACTACCACCTGATTTCAGCCAATGGCCGAAACCCCACCCAAAACGAATTGATTTGGAAGGGAAGGATGGTTTAAAAGGGAATAAGAGTAAATTGCGCGGTTTAGAACTACTTTGGTTTCGCGATCGCCTAGACGCATACATGGTACATATCCAAGGTTCTGCCCAAATTAAATTAACTAATGGCAAGACAACATCAATCGGCTATGCAGGTGGAACTGATTACCCCTGGACTAGTATCGGTAAAGAACTAGCAAAAGATGGCAAACTTCCACTAGAAGGATTGACAATGCCACGTCTGATTAGTTATTTCCGAGGAAAGCCACAGGAGTTGAGCAATTATCTGCCCCGCTGGGAACGATTTATATTCTTCCAAGAAACAAGCGGTAGACCAGCTACTGGTAGTATTCATGTGCCAGTAACAGCAGAACGTTCCATTGCTACAGATAAGTCTCTCATGCCTCCAGGAGCGCTAGCGCTGATTTACAACTCATTTCCCTATCCTGCCAGTGGTGGAAAACTAGAGAGGCGTACTGTCAGCCGCTTTGTGCTTGACCAGGATACAGGAAGCGCCATCAAAGGCCCGGGCCGGGTGGATTATTTTATGGGGTCTGGTAAACTAGCAGGCGATCGCGCTGGCGTTACAGGCGGTAATGGTTCACTATATTATTTGCTGCTCAAAGAATAGGGCATTGGGCATTGA